>DASRUW010000088.1:0-6301 GCA_035655255.1 Telluria sp.
CATTTCCGCAGTCTGAAGGCCGACCTGCCGCGCGCCGACCACGCCGCCGCCCTGATTGCGCTCGAGCGCGCCAATCCTGGTCAACGCGTCGGAACGGCGCCGGACCAGCTGCCGGAGGGCTAGCGCGTGCGCTAACGCGCCGGCAGTGCCATCTCCGCCAGCCTTACCCAATAGCTCGCGCCGATCGGCAGCAGGTTGTCGTTGAAGTCGTAGCTGGCGTTGTGCAGCTGGCATGGGCCGAGCCCGTGCCCGCCGTCGCGGTGGTCGCCCTCGCCGTTGCCGATGAAGACATAGCAGCCCGGCTTGGCCTGCAGCATGAAAGCGAAATCCTCGGCGCCCATGGTCGGCTCGGTCTGGGTATCGACCTTGTCCGCCCCGGCCACGGCCCGCATCACGTCGACGCAGAAGGCCGTCTCCTTGGCGTGGTTGATGAGCGGCGGATAGTTGCGCTTGAAGTCGAAGACCAGCTCCGCGCCGAACGCCGCTGCCGTGTGCGTGGCGATCTCGCGCATGCGCCGCTCGACCAGGTCCAGCACCGGCGTCGTGAAGGTGCGCACCGTGCCCACCATGACAGCCTCGTCCGGCACGACGTTGGTCGCGCTGCCCGCATGGATCTGCGTGATCGACAACACGGCCGTATCCAGCGGATTGCGCTCGCGCGAGACGATCGTCTGCCACGACTGCGCGATCTGCACCGCCACCATGATCGGGTCGATGCCCTTGTGCGGCTGGGCCGCGTGACAGCCTTTGCCCTTGATGACGACATGGAATTCGTTACTCGATGCCATCATCGGTCCGGCGCACACGCCGAAGCTGCCGGTCGGCATCCCTGGCCAGTTGTGCATGCCGTACACGGCCTCCATCGGGAATTGCTCGAACAAGCCGTCCTCGATCATGCGGCGCGCGCCGGCGCCGCCTTCCTCGGCCGGTTGAAAGATGAGATACACGGTGCCGTCGAAGTTGCGGTGTGTCGCCAGGTGATGGGCCGCGCCCAGCAGCATGGCCGTGTGGCCGTCGTGGCCGCAGGCGTGCATCTTGCCGGTATGCTTGGACGCGTGGGCGAAGGTGTTCAGCTCCTGCACCGGCAGCGCGTCCATGTCGGCGCGCAGGCCGATGGCGCGCGGCGAGCTGCCGTTCTTGACGATGCCGACGACGCCGGTCCCGCCCAGCCCGCGCACGACGGGAATGCCCCATTCGGTCAGGCGCGCGGCGACCAGGTCGGACGTGCGGTTCTCTTCGTAAGACAGCTCGGGATGGGCGTGCAGATCACGCCGGATGAGCTGCAGCTCATGTTGGAATGCAAGGATAGGTTCGACGAGTTTCATGGCGGTCTCCGCGCCGGGGCGCTGCCTGCTGTTGTCGTTTCGATTTTTCTATTGTAGCCCTTGCCATTCGAAGAAAGCCAGCCCAGCACGAGGGCGCGGATTGGTTTACAGTATCGCTTTGTTCCTCCGCATATCGTGCCCCGATCATGACCACCACCACGGTCCGCGCCACCTGCCCCCACGACTGTCCAGACACCTGCGCCCTGCTCGTCACCGTCCAGGATGGCGTGGCGGTCGAGGTCAAGGGCGATCCCGACCATCCCCCTACCGGCGGCGTGCTGTGTACCAAGGTGGCGCGCTATACGGAGCGCACCTACCACCCGGACCGGCTGCTGCACCCGCTGCGGCGCGTGGGCAAGAAAGGCGAGGGCAGGTTCGAGCGCATCACGTGGGACGAGGCGCTCGACACCATCGCCGCGCGCCTGAAGGACATCGCCGCGCGCGACCCGCAGGCCATCCTCCCATACAGCTATTGCGGCACCATGGGCTTGCTGCAGGGGGAAGCCATGTCCGGCCGCTTCTTCCACACGCTGGGCGCTTCGCTGCTGGACCGCACCATCTGCGCGACGGCCGGCGCGACCGGCTACAAGTACACCATCGGCGCATCCATCGGCACCGATCTCGAACAGTTCCAGGACGCGAAGCTGATCCTGATCTGGGGCGGCAATCCGATCGCCTCCAACCTGCACTTCTGGACCCGCGCCCAGGAAGCCAAGCGCCGCGGCGCGCGCCTGATCGCCATCGATCCCTACCGCTCGCTCACGGCCGAGAAGTGCCACCAGCACATCGCCCTGATGCCGGGCACGGATGCCGCGCTCGCGCTGGGCATGATGCATGTGCTGATCGCCGAGGACCTGCTCGACCACGACTACATCGCCCGCCACACCCTCGGCTTCGAGGACCTGAAGGCGCGCGCCGCGGAATACCCGCCGGCGCGCGTGGCCGCCATCTGCGGCATCACGGAAGACGAAGTCGTGAACCTGGCGCGCGAATACGGCCAGACCGCCAAGCGCGGCGAGGCCGTCGCCATCCGCCTCAACTACGGCGTGCAGCGCGTGCACGGCGGTGGCATGTCCGTGCGCGCCATCGCCTGCCTGCCGGCGCTGGTGGGCGCCTGGCGCCATCCGGCCGGCGGCGCGCAGCTGTCGACCTCCGGCTCCTTCCCGTCGAACAAAGCCGCCTTGCAGCGGCCGGACCTGCTGCAAGGCCCGTCCCGCACCATCAACATGGTCACCATCGGCGACGACCTGCTGCGCGCATCGTCGCCGGAGTTCGGACCGAAGATCGAGGCAGTGGTGGTGTACAACTCGAATCCGCTGGCCGTGGCCCCGGACTCGGACAAGGTGATGCGCGGGTTCGCGCGCGAGGACTTGTTCACGGTGGTGCTGGAGCACTTCCAGACCGATACCGCCGACTACGCCGACATCGTGCTGCCCGCCACCACCCAGCTCGAACACCTGGACACGCACACGGCCTACGGCCACCTTTACATGATGGCGAATAATCCCGCCATCGCCCCGCTCGGCGAGGCCAAGCCGAACACGGAGATCTTCCGCCTGCTGGCCGCGCGCATGGGCTTCGACGACCCGTGCTTTGCCGAGACCGACGAGGAGCTGGCCGCCCAGGCCTTCGACAAGAAGGACGTGCGCGCCGTGCACTTCGACTGGGAAGCGCTCAAGGCCAAGGGCTGGCAAAAGCTGAACATGCCGGCCGCGCCCTTCGCCGAAGGCGGCTTTCCCACGCCATCCGGCAAGTGCGAGTTCTACTCCGCGCAGATGCGCGCGGACGGACTCGATCCCTTGCCGGCTTATCTGCCGCCGCACGAATCGGTGGCATCCAATCCGGCGCTGGGCGCGAAGTATCCTCTCTCGATGATCTCCCCGCCGCAGCGCAACTTCCTGAATTCGACGTTCGTGAACGTGACGAGCCTGCGCGCCGCCGAAGGCGAGCCGCATCTCGACATCCATCCCGCCGATGCCGCCGCACGCGGCATCGCGCACGGCGACATGGTCCGGATCTTCAACGACCGCGGCTCCTTCGCCGCCAAGGCACGGGTGACCGACAAGGCCCGCCGTGGCCTGGTCGTCGGATTGTCGGTGTGGTGGAAGAAGCTCACCGCGGACCGCAAGAACGCCAACGAAGTCACCAGTCAACGCCTGACCGATATGGGGCGCGGCCCCACGTTTTATGACACGCTTGTTGAAGTTGAAAAGCTGGTCGCCTGAATTCCGTTTTAGCCGTACCACGCGCCGCCTGCTGCTCGCGGCAACCGCGGCAAGCCTCCTGGCCAGCTGCTCCACGCTGAACTACTACGCCCAGGCCGCGCACGGGCAGCTCTCGCTGCTGGCCGAGGCGCGCCCGGTCGACGACTGGCTCTCCGACCAGCACACGGACGCGCGGCTGCGCACGCGACTACAAAAGGCGCGCGCCATCCGCGCCTATGCGGTGGCGCAGCTTGCCCTGCCCGACAACAAGAGCTACAAGAACTACGCCGCCCTGCAGCGCCCCTTCGTCCTCTGGAACGTGGTGGCCACGCCGGAGCTGTCGCTCAAGCCGATGGAGTGGTGCTTCCCCATCGCCGGCTGCGTGGCCTATCGCGGCTACTACAGCAAGGACGACGCCCAGGCTTACGCCGGGGAGCTGCGCGCCGAAGGCATGGACGTGCAGGTCGGCGGCGTGCCAGCCTATTCCACCCTCGGCTGGTTCAACGACCCGCTCGTCTCGACCTTCATCAACTACCCCGACGCCGAACTGGCGCGCCTGATCTTCCACGAGCTGGCGCACCAGGTGGTGTACATCTCGGGCGACTCGCAGTTCAACGAGTCCTTCGCCACCGCGGTGGAGGAGGCCGGGGTGCAGCAATGGCTCGATGCGCAGAATGACGTGCGCCTGCGCGAAGCCTATTCCCGCTACGCCGCCCGCAAGCAGGACTTCCTGGAGCTGCTGCTGGCCACGCGCAAGGAGCTCGAGGCGTTGTACAAGTCCGACGCGGACGCCGCCGCCAAACGGAGCGGCAAGGCGCGCATCTTCGAACAGCTCAAGGCGCGCTACAAGGTGATCAAGCAGACGCAGTGGGAAGGCTACGCCGGCTACGACCGCTTCTTTGCCGAACCGTTATCGAACGCGCACCTGGCCTCGATCGCCACCTACCATGATTACGTGCCCGCCTTCCGGGCCCTGCTGGCGCGCGAAGGCAGCTACCCGCGCTTCTACGCCGCGGTGCGCGCCCTGGCCGATCTCGATAAGCCCGAGCGCGACCGCCGCCTCAAGCAGGCCGCTGTTGCGCTGCAACACGCGGGAAAATACTAGAAACATTGCTCAAATTCGGCCAAAAACGCTTGCGCGGGGAACTTGCGCCCGATAGGATCATGAAGGAGGCTTCACGCCTATTACAACGATAACGATCACGAGACAATGAGGCTCACGCATGGACAAACTCTGGTTGAAGTCCTATCCTCCCGGCGTCCCCGCTGAGATCAATCCCGACCAGTACACCTCGCTGGTCCAGCTGCTCGAAGAATCCTTCACCAAGTTCGCGTCGCGTAACGCCTACGTCTGCATGGACAAGTTCCTCACCTACGGGGAGCTGGACCGCTATTCGCGCCTGATGGCCGCCTGGCTGCAAAGCCGCGGCATGCAGAAGGGCGCCCGCGTGGCGATCATGATGCCCAACGTGCTGCAGTACCCGATCGCCATCGCCGCCATCCTGCGCGCCGGCTACACGGTCGTGAACGTGAATCCGCTGTATACCCCGCGCGAGCTGGAACACCAGCTGAACGACTCCGGTTCGGAAGCGATCATCGTGCTCGAGAACTTCGCGCACACGCTCGAACAGGTGCTCGCCAAGACCCCGGTCAAGCACATCATCGTCGCCAGCATGGGCGAGATGCTGGGTGGACTGAAAGGCGTCATCGTCAACTTCGTCGTCCGCAACGTGAAGAAGATGGTGCCCGAGTACACGCTGCCGAACGCCGTTCGCTTCAAGGAAGCGCTGTCGCATGCGCGCCGCATGACCTTCACGCCGGCCGCCTCCAGCGCCTCCGACGTCGCCTTCTTGCAGTACACGGGCGGCACCACCGGCGTGTCGAAGGGCGCCACGCTCACCCACCGCAACGTGATCGCGAACGTCCTCCAGACCGAAGCATGGTCCGCGCCGGTGCTGGAGCGCGAGCAGCTCGAACAGATCGTCACCGTCTGCGCCCTGCCGCTGTATCACATCTTCGCGCTGACCGCCTGCGCCATGTGGGGCACCCGCGTGGGCGCGCTGTCGATCCTGATCCCGAACCCGCGCGACATCCCCGGCTTCATCAAGGAACTGCGCAAGTACAAGATCAACATGCTCCCGGCCGTGAACACGCTGTACAACGCGCTGGTGAACCATCCGGACTTCGGCAGCATCGACTTCTCGGGCCTCAAGATCTGCAACGGCGGCGGCATGGCCGTGCAGCAGGCCGTCAACGACAAGTGGTTCGCCGCCACCGGCTGCCCGATCATCGAGGGCTACGGCCTGTCCGAGACGTCCCCGGTGGCGACCTGCAACCGCGGCGACATCACGCGCTTCTCCGGCACCATCGGCCTGCCGATTCCGTCCACCGACATCGCCATCCTGGACGACGACGACCGGCCGGTGCCTCTCGGGACCTCGGGCGAGATCGCGATCCGCGGCCCGCAGGTGATGGCCGGCTACTGGAACCGCCCGGACGAGACGGCCAAGGTCATGACCGCGGACGGCTTCTTCAAGTCCGGCGACATCGGCGTGATGGACGAAAGCGGCTACGTCAAGATCGTCGACCGCAAGAAGGACATGATCCTCGTCTCCGGCTTCAACGTGTACCCGAATGAAGTGGAGGCCGTGGTGGCCCAGCATCCGGGCGTGCTCGAATGCGCCTGCATCGGCGTGCCGGATTCGAATTCCGGCGAAGCGGTGAAGCTGTTCGTGGTGCGCAAGGATCCGTCGTTGACTGTCGATGAGCTGA
>DASRUW010000089.1:0-6666 GCA_035655255.1 Telluria sp.
GTTCGAGGCCGAACAGGCGCGCCGCCTGGATGTGGCTGGCCGGCGCGGAACCGCCCGGCAGGCCGGCCAGGATGACCCGCGCGCCGTGCTTGAGCTGGCCCATGACTTCCGGCCCCATCGGCGAGCGCAACACGCGCGCCCCGAGCGGACCGGCGCGGCGCAGCAGCGCGCCCAGATACTGGTCCAGCTCGGCTTCGTTGCCGACATCGAGCAGGGCCGCGGCCAGTTCCATCTCGGCGTTCTCCCCGAACGCGCCTTCCTGCGCCGGCTGCGGCGCGGCCGGCGCGGCGTCGAACACATCGAACAGGGGCAGGTAATCGAGCAGACGGCTCATGGCAGGTTTCTCCTTGGGTGGCGGCGGCGCCGGCAAGGAGGTAAGTGCAAACGCCGTGCCAGCTTCGGCAGCGGGGCACAGTGCGCGCGCCGCGAAGCGCGCTTCGTCCAGCCGCGCCGTGCCCGCCGAAACGGCGAAGCCTGCTTCGCCGCGCACGTCTGGGCGCGACGCTGGACACGCCCGCGCCTTGCACGTAAGGTCACACGAAGAAGAAGCCAGGCGGTGCGGAGGAATCGTGAAGGCGCAACAATATGAACGCTTGGGCTGGTGGTTCGCGGTCCTCTTGTTGCCGGGCATTGTGATCGGCATGTTCGCCGTGGCCAGCCAGTACCAGCAGGGCAAGGCCGATTTGGCCATGCGCTCGCTGCACGCCGCGCGCGCGCTGAGCCAGGGCGTCGATGGTGAAGTCCTGCGTCTGCAGGTCACGTTGGAAACGCTCGCCCGCGCGCCCGCGCTCGCTGCCAACGACTACGTGCACTTCCAGCTCGAGGCCACGGAAATGCTGCCGCCGCGCGCGGATGCCGGCGTGATCAGCCTGCTGGCAGCCGGCGGGCGCGAACTGGCGAGCACGGGCCCACCCTTGCCTCACGGCCTGCTGGACGCGGCCCTGCGCACCTGCCTCGCGCGCGGCGCCGTCACGCTCACCGACCTGTTCCTGGACCCCAGCACGGGCCGCGCCAGCATCGCCATGCTGGTGCCGGTCAGCCGCGCCGCCACGGCGCTCGCGTACCGGGTGCCGGCCACGGTCTTCCACACCGAAGCCTGGCAGCGTCAGCTTCCACCGAAGTGGATCGCCGGAATCGTGGATCGGAACGGGCACGTGGTGGGCCGCAGCCGCGACGCGGGACGCTATGTCGGCCAGGAGGCGCAACCCGCCGTGGCCGCAGCCGTCAAGGCGCGGCCCGAGGGCACCCTGGAAGTGACCACCTTCGAAGGCGAACCTGGCTTCGCCGGCTTCACGCGGGCACCGTACAGCGGCTGGTCGGTGGTGGTGGTGGCGCCGCGCGGCCTGCTGCTGCAACCGCTGTACCGGGCGGTGGGATGGATGGCGCTGGCGGTGGCGCTGACGCTGCTCACCGGCGGCGCCTCGGCCTACGGGATGAACCGCGCGCTGCTGCAGGCCGTGCGCCACCTGCGCGACGCGGCCGACCGCGCCGCCGCCGGCCAGCCCGGCGTGCGCGCCCAGGTCGTGGCCCCGCGCGAGATCGCGGAGCTGGCCGAACGTTTCAATCACATGCAGGAGCGGCGCGAACACGATGAACAGCGCCTGCGCCTGGCCGCCAGCGTGTTCTCGGCCGCGTCCGAAGGCATCCTGATCGTCGACGCCCAACTGAAGATCATCGAAGTGAACGACGCCTTCCTCGCCATGAGCGGCTACCGGCGCGAAGAACTCGAGGGCCAGCATCCGCGCATTCTGCACTCGGGCCGGCAACCGGCCGGCTTCTATGAAGCGATGTGGGAGACCCTGCGCCGCGACGGCCAATATGGCTGCCAGCTGTGGGACCGCCGGCGCGACGGCACGCCCTTCGCGGCGCGCCTGAACATCAGCACCGTGCGCGACGACGCCGGCAACCTCCAGCACTTCGTCGCCCTGTTCACCGACGTGACCGAGGCCGAGCACGAACACGAACAGATCGCGCAGATGGCCTTCACCGACCCGTTGACGGGTCTGGCCAACCGGCGCCTGATGCAGGACCGGCTGGAGCGCGCGCTCGCGTCGGCCCAGCGCACGCGGCACCTGGTCGCGGTGTGCGCGATCGATCTGGATGGCTTCAAGGAAGTGAACGACCAGCGCGGCCACGAAGCGGGCGACGCGGTGCTGGTGGCGGTGGCCGAGCGTCTGGGGCATGTGGTGCGCGCCAACGACACGGTGGCGCGCATGGGCGGCGACGAATTCACGCTGGTGCTGGTGGACCTGCCGCACCGCGACGAGGCGGACGACGTGGCGCGCCGCGCCTTGGCGGCGGTGCGCGAACCGGTGCCGCTGGCCGAACCGCCGCCGGCAGGCGTATCGGGCAGCATCGGCATCGCGCTGTACCCGACCGACGCGCAGGACGCGGCCACGCTGCAAAAGCGCGCGGACGAAGCGATGTACGAAGCGAAGCGCCGCGGGCGCGACCAGATCGTGCGCACGCGCGAGCTCGCGCAAACGAAAAAGCCCGGCAGTTAAGCCGGGCCTTTGGTGTTCTGGTGGGCAGTACTGGTTTCGAACCAGTGACCTCTGCAGTGTGAATGCAGCGCTCTACCCCTGAGCTAACCGCCCAAAACGAGGAGCATTATAAAGGGTCTCTTGCGATCTGTCACGTCCCCGGCGCAATTTCTTTTTCTTTTGCGTAGGCACGCCAGACGCTCGTGCCCTTCACTTGTTTGTCGAGGCCATCGAGCAGCGCTTCGTGCGCGTTGATTTCGTCGGCGTCCGCGCGCACGACGACGATCTCCGCCAGCGCCACCGTATCGAGCAGACCGCCTTCAACCACGGCCTCCACGTCGACGTCCATGGTCAGGCTGTTCTGCCCGCGCGTCATCGCGAGATAGACATCGGCCAGCAGTTCGGCGTCCAGCAAGGCGCCGTGCAGCTTGCGGTGCGCGTTCGAGATGCCGTAGCGGTCGCACAAGGCATCGAGCGAATTGCGCTTGCCCGGATGGAGTTCCTTGGCGTTGACGAGCGTATCGATCACGCGGCTGCAATGCGCGGAAAACGGTTTGAGACCGAGCAGGCGGAATTCGTGGTCGAGAAAACCGAGGTCGAAGGGCGCGTTGTGGATGATGACTTCCGCGCCGTCGATATAGGCGCGCAGTTCCTCCACGATTTCCGCGAACTTCGGCTTGTCGCTCAGGAAGGCGGTGGTCAGGCCGTGCACCGCGAGCGCGTCCTCGTGCGAATCGCGCTCCGGATTGATATAGCGGTGGAAGTTATTCCCCGTCAGCATACGGTTGCGGATTTCGACGCAACCCACTTCGATGATGCGGTCGCCGGTGCGGGGATTGAGGCCCGTGGTTTCGGTGTCGAGGACGATTTGGCGCATGCGCGGTGCCAAGCAGAAGAGTTAACCCGGCCGGAAGTATACCTTACCGGCGCAGGCTCTCGACCCCGCGGTTGGCCAGCTGGTCGGCGCGTTCGTTGCCCGGATGGCCGTTGTGGCCGCGCACCCAGCGCCATTCGACCTGGTGCGCCTGGCGCGCGGCGTCCAGTTCCATCCACAGGTCGGCGTTCTTGACCGGCTCCTTGGCCGCGGTCTTCCAGCCGCGCGCCTTCCAGCCATGGATCCATTCGGAGATTCCCTTCTGGACGTACTGGCTGTCGGTGTGCAGCACCACGTCGCACGGGCGCTTGAGGGCGGTGAGCGCCTCGATCACGGCGCGCAGCTCCATGCGGTTGTTGGTGGTGTTCGCTTCGCCACCGAACAATTCCTTCTCGTGGCCGTCCGCCACCAGCAGCGCGCCCCAGCCGCCTGCGCCCGGGTTGCCCTTGCAGGCGCCGTCCGTGTAAATCTCGACCTTCGTCATTCCTGTTTCCGGTTGGTGGCCGGCACCGCCTGCGGCGCCGACTTGGTCCGGCTCCAGGCCGGACCGATGATGCGCATGCCCTTCACGCGTTTGATCGCATGCACGATGTAGACCGCGCCGAGGTAGGGCCACCAGCGCCGCCCGGCGCGTTCCAGGAAGCCGCAGCGGGCCAGCCACTGGCTGCTGCGGAACGCCGGCGCATAGCAGCCGAAGTGGCTGCGCGTGACGCCGAGATTGAGCAATTTTAACCAGTCCTTCATCCGCGGCATAGAGATGAACTCGCCTTCGGTGGGCAGATAGGGATTGCGCAGGGCCCGGCCGGCATACTGGCGCAGGCCCCACAGGCTGGCCGGATTGAAGCCGCAGATCACCACCTGCCCTTCCGGGATCAGGACGCGCTCGACCTCGCGCAGCACCTGGTGCGGTTCGGCCGCGAATTCGAGCACGTGCGGCAGCACCACCAGGTCCAGGCTCTGGGACGCGAACGGCAGCTCGGCGTAGTCGAGGGCGACGGCCACCTGCTTGCCGCAGGCGTAGCGCGCCAGCTCGTCCACCCCGCCGGTGCGCGTCGCGGCCTGCCAGCGGTTGGGCATGCGGTTGGCGGCCAGGGCATGCAGCTGGGGCACGCCGACCTGGACGGCGTTAAAGCCGAACAAGTCGACCGTCAATTCATCCAGGCAAGCCTGTTCCCAGGCGCGCACGTACACGCCGGCCGGCGTCTGCAGCCATTCGTCGAACGCTATAATGGATCTTTCCGCTGCGGCCTTGTCCATGCCTGTCTTTCCGTCGACCTGTCGTCCATGACTATACCGCGCCCCTCCCCCGTCGTCCTGGCCTTGCCCGCGTTCACGGACAACTATGTCTGGCTGGTGCACGACGGCACGCATGCGGTGGTGGTCGACCCGGGCGACGCCGCCCCGGTCCGCGCCGCGCTGGAGCGGCACGGCCTGACGCTGACCGCCATTCTACTCACCCATCACCATGCTGACCATGTGGGCGGCGTGAGCGCGCTCACGGCGGCGTACGGCTGCCCGGTGTACGGCCCGCGTGCGGAAGCCATCGCCGGCACCACGGCGCCCTTGGCCGAGGGCGACACGGTGGACCTGGCGCAGCCCGCGCTGCGCCTGCGGGTGCTGGAAGTGCCCGGCCACACGCGCGGCCATATCGCCTACCTGGGCGAGAGCGCTCCGCCCTGGCTGTTCTGCGGCGACACCCTGTTCGCGGCCGGCTGCGGCCGCCTGTTCGAGGGCACGCCGGCCCAGATGCAGGCGTCGCTGGCCAGGCTGGCGGGGCTGCCGGAAGACACGCTGGTGTTCTGCGCCCACGAATACACCCTGTCCAACCTGCGCTTCGCCGTGGCCGCCGAACCGGACAATCCCGACCTGCCCGGCCGCCTGGAAGACGCACGGGCCGCGCGTGCGGCGGGCCAGCCGACCCTGCCCAGCACCATCGGCCTGGAGCGTCGCACCAATCCGTTCCTGCGCGCGGACCAGCCGGGCGTACGCCGGACCCTCGAGGCGGCCGGGCTGGCCGAACCGGGCGCCAGCGCCGTGGCCGCCTTTGCCGCCTTGCGCTCGTGGAAAGACAGATTTTGAACAAACACTTGTCTTATTTTCTCGACATCCTTGAAAAAGACGTGCCTGTTGTTGCAGCAAACGTTACAATCCCGTGGATTACCATCGGGCAATTACACCTATAAGCCCGAACACATAATAACTATCACAGCCGATTCACAGAAACATGCCGCGTCCGCACCCCGGCCTTGCCACCGTTACGCTAGAATGTTCCGCAAGGAAACATTTTTGTCGGGGTACGCGCATGTTCGCTTGGACGGTACACGCTGCATGAGCCGGGCGATCCGCTTCAGCGGCGCCATCGCGCTCGCGCTGGCCTGCCTGTCCCCTGCGCGCGCCGCCGATCCCCCCGCCAAACACGAGGTGGTGCTGCTGGCGCAGTCGGAAAGCCGGCGCCACGCCAGCGGCCCCGAACCGGTCGCCGTCCTCTATCCCGACCTGGGCGAGCCCTGGCGTCGTGTATTTACGGAAATTATCGAAGGCATCGAGGATCAGAGCCGCCAGGCCGTGCACGGCTATCCCGTCGCGCCCAACGCCGACCCGGCCGAACTGTCCTCCTCTCTCAAGCGCAACGGCACCAGGCTGGTGATTGCGCTCGGCCGCCAGGGCATCCGCGCCGCCGCCGGGGTCGAGTACCCGACCCTGGTCAGCGCCGTCTCGACGGTCAACGACGCCGACAAGCAAACGGGGATCCTGCTCGCGCCCGACCCGGCCTTGCTGTTTAGCTACCTCAAGAATCTGGTGCCGGGCACGCGCCGGGTCATCGTGATCTACAACCCCGGCCAGTTCGAGTGGCTGATCCGCCTCGCACGCGAGGCGGCCCGCGCCAACGGCCTGGAACTGGTGGCGCTCGAGGCGCGCGACCTGGCCAGCGCCGCCCGCCAGTATGAGAGCGTGTTCGCCAGCGCCGACCCGCGCCGCGACGCCATCTGGCTGCCGCCCGACACCACCACCGTGGACGAGGCGACCACGGTGCCGATTGCCCTGCGCGAGGCCTGGAACCGCAACATCCCCGTCTTTTCCAGCAATTTGCTGCACGTCAAGCGGGGCGTGCTGTTCGCCCTGATTCCGGATAACCTCAAGCTCGGACACAGCCTGGCCGCCATGGCCAACGCCACCCTCGGCGGCGAAGCGAAGCGCGGCGTGTTGCCGTTGCGTGAAGTCCACACGGCGCTCAACATGCGTACGGCCGGCCACATCGGTTTGAACATCGGCCAGAAACTGGCCCGCAGCTTCGACATCGTCTATTCC
>DASRUW010000090.1:0-14001 GCA_035655255.1 Telluria sp.
AACCGCGAGATCGCGCGCCAGAACGCGGAACTGGAAGCGGCCAACCGACTCAAGTCGACCTTCATCGCGAGCGTGTCGCACGAGCTGCGCACGCCGCTCAACGCCATCATCGGCTTCACCGGCGCGCTGCAGATGAAGCTGTCCGGGCCGCTCACCGCCGAACAGGAAAAGCAGCTCGGCATCATCCGCACCAGCGCCGGTCACCTGCTCGACCTGATCAATGACATCCTGGACGTAGCCAAGATCGAGGCCGGCACCATGAAGGTCACCTGCGAATCCGTGCCCTGCCATCTGCTGGTGCAGGAAACGGTCGACACGGTGCGCCAGCTGGCGGCGCAGAAGAACCTGGAACTGCGCCTGGAGCTACCGCCCGAACCTGTGGTGATCAGCACCGACCGCCGCGCTTTCACCCAGATCCTCCTCAACCTGCTGGCCAACGCGATCAAGTTCACGGAACGCGGCGGGGTTACGGTGCGGCTGGCGGCGACGGGACCGATGCTCGAAGTGGCGGTGGCAGACACTGGCGCGGGCATCCGCCCGGAAGACCAGGACAAGCTGTTCAAAGCCTTTTCCCAACTCGATTCGACCGCGACCCGGCACGCGGACGGCACTGGCCTCGGCCTGTACCTGAGCAGCCAACTGGCCGGGCTCCTGGGCGGCAGCGTGACTTTCACCAGCACCTACGGCGCCGGATCCACCTTCACGTTCGCGCTGCCGAACCGTTAAAAAAAAAAGGCGCTGTTCCCGAAAAGTGTTGAACTTTCCATTTGGACGCTGGTCTCACCGTGCGGGAGAAACCAGCTGGGGAGGTCCAAATGCGGGCGCACGATTTCAGACGGCTGTTAGAACGGGTAGGCACTCTCTCGCCGAAGCAACGAGCTAAGCTGGCCGATGCGCTCAGAGAGGGCGACGAGGCGGACCAAGCCGTAAGACTGATTGAGTCAGCAAGGGCAAGTCATCTGGCCTGCCCGAGATGCTCCTCGACGCGATTCCATCGCCATGGTTATGCGCATGGGCTGCAACGCTTTCGTTGCTGCACGTGCGGCAAGACGTTCAACTCGCTGACCGGCACGCCGATGGCTTGGCTCCATTACAAATACAAGTGGCTGCGTTATTCCGACTGTCTGCTTGCTTCCTCCACGATTCGGCAAGCAGCCAGGCGTTGCGTGATCCACAAGAGCACCAGCTTTCGCTGGCGCCACCGCTTTCTTGCCTTGCCGAAGACAGACCGCCCGCGATGCCTACATGGGATCACGGAAGCTGATGAAATGTACTTTCTCGAGTCCGAAAAAGGGGCGAGGCAACTCGACCGGCCACCTCGGAGACGAGGCGGCGCCGCCAGCAAACGTGGTATCTCATCCGAGCAAGTCTGCGTGCTTGTCGCTCGCGATCGCACCGGACAGACGCTCGATTTCGTCACTGGCAAAGGACCGGTCACGAAAGCGCAGTTGATCCAGTGCCTGCCGCGTGTCATCGACAAGGACGTACTGCTTGTCACTGATTCTCATGCTAGCTATCGCTTCTTTGCGCAAGATCTGGAGATCAGTCACCGTGCCGTCAACCTTCGCGCTGGCGTGAGGGTAAAGGGCGCGATCCATATCCAGAACGTGAACGCGTATCACAGCCGGTTTCGCGCATGGATTTATCGCTTCCACGGAGTCGCCACCCGCTATCTGCCAAGCTACCTGGGTTGGCGCTGGATACTCGACGCCAAGCGAGTCCGCTGCGCAGAGGCACTGCTAAGATCGGCAGTCGGCTCGTTTCCACACTTTTCGGGAACATAGCCAAAAAAAGCCCGGGCAAAGAGCCGGGCTGAATCCAATTTGGAGAAATTGGAGGAGACGGTTCTACTATAGGCCGATTTATTGTGCAGTGCAATACCGTAAAACTACTATAGGAACAACCGTAGTCCGGCAGGATTTTGCGGCAATGCGGGAAAAACCCGTCCAAGCGTGCTGTCGGGCAAGATCAGATGGCGTTCCGCCACCTGCGCCAGGACGTTGCGGAAGTCCGTCGTCACCGACACGTCGCGCCCCTCATACAGGGCGTCCGGCCCCAGCCCGCGCCATTCCCCCTGCACCTTCCCGCCCGCGACCTTCCCGCCCAGGAGCCACATCACGTTGCCATGGCCATGGTCGGTGCCGGCATTGCCGTTCTGGCGTGCGGTGCGGCCGAATTCGGACATCACCACGACCACCGTGTCGCCGAACATGGGGCCGAGGCGCTGGGCCAGCGTCGCCAGCCCGAGGGCGAGCGGCTGCAGGCGGCCCGCGAGCTGGCCGGTGGCCGCGCCCTGGTTGGCGTGCGTGTCCCAGCCGCCCAGGGCGACGAAGGCGAGCTGGATGTTCGGATCGTTGCGCATCAGGTCCGCAAGGCGCGCCGCGTCGGCCGGAAAGCCGTTGGGCAGCGGCGCGCCGTTGTCGGCGGCCTGCATCTCCCGCGACTCGGAAGCCTGCATGACCTCCTTGTGCGCGCTGCGGCCGTCGCGGTAGGCGCGTCCGAAACGCGCGTCCCCCGCGTACATCGCATCGAAGGCGGCGCCGATGGCGGGCCGGTCCAGCACGTCCGCACGGGTGGCGGCGGCGCCGTTGGGCAGGTTCACGACCGCCGCGCCGCCGGCGAGGATGCGCGGCATGGCCGGGCCGATCGACAGCGCACGGCTCGGCGTCGAGGCGCCGGGCAGCGCCGCCACCAGGCGGTTCATCCATCCATCCGGCGTGTTCTTGTTGCCCGGCGTGGCCGACTCCATGTAATCCTGCGCGTCGAAGTGCGAGCGGGTCGGGTCGGGCGAGCCGCTGGCGTGCACGAAGGCGAGCTGCTTGCGCTCCCAGAACGGCAGCAGCGGCGCGAGCGCGGGATGCAGGCCGAAGTAGCCGTCCAAATCCAGCGCGCCGCCCTCCATGCCCGGCCGCTCAAGGCCGATGGCAGGACGCAGTTCGCGGTAGTGCGGATCGCCATAGGGCGCGACCACGCTCAAGCCGTCGACCGCGCCGCGCAGCATCACGACGACCAGTTTGCGGCGCGTGGGGCGGTCCGCCGCGGCCGCCCAGGCGTTGGCGCCGACAGGCAGCAGCAAGCCGGCGCCGGCCAGCGAAAGCGTATTCAGGAAGTGCCTGCGTCGCATGTGAACTCCTCTCAGTGCTGCATGAAGTCAGGGCTGCCCAGCAGCATGGCGGCGCGCAGCTGCGGCGCCGCCGCCGACACCATCTCGCGCGTGCGCTGCGAGACGGTCGGTCCCAGCGTGTCCTGCAGGGCGGCCGGATCCACCGGCTGGGCAAAGGGCTTGCGCCCCGCCGCCAGCGCCGTCGCCATGGCGATGCGGCGGGTGAGCGCATCGGGATTGAGCCAGGCCTGCTGGGTGTTCTTGTAGCCGTCCGGGGTCAGGCAGCCGTACAGCGGCATGCCGGCCTGGTTCAGGGCGCCGATCAGCGGCCGCAGGTCGGCGACGGCCACGCCGCTGGCGCGCACCGCGGACAGCACGAACTGGTACGGCGTCTTGAACTTGGTCTGCCCGGCCGCTGCGGACAGGAACTCGTCGCTGAGCAGCAGGGTGCGGGTCACGGCGCGCAGGTCGCCCTTGGTCGCGAACCAGGTCTGCGCCATGCGTTCGACCAGGGCCGGGGGCGGTTCGTCCGCCACGAAGTACTGGGCCAGCTGGTAGGAGACATGACGCGCGGTAGCGGGCTGCAGCGCCAGCACGTCGAGCGCGTACTCGCCTTCGGCCACGCCCGCGTCCTTGATCTCGCGTCCCAGCCAGTGCTTGACGCCGTGGTCGTGCCGGCGCGGATCGAAGCGGAAGCCGTCGTTGGGGCCGGACATGTCGCGCGGCGTGAAGGTCCAGCCGGTCAGCATGCGTGCCAGTTCGGTCACGTCGCGCTGGGTGTAACCGCCGTCGACGCCGAGGGTGTGCAACTCCATCAGCTCGCGCGCATAGTTTTCGTTCAGGCCGGCGCGGTTGGCTTGCGCGCCGCCGCGGCGCGGAACGAAACCGGGCGCGGTCGAGAGATGGTTATCCAGGTAGAACAGCATGGCCGGGTGCTTGGCCGTCGCGCCCAGCATGTCGCGGAAGTTCCCCAGCACGTAAGGACGGATCGCATCGCGCTCGTAGCTCGCCACCAGTGCCCGGTCCAGGCCCTTGTTGATGAAGACATTGAAGTGGTTGAACCAGAAGTCGGTCAGCACTTCCTCGAGCTGGCGCGGGCTGTACAAGGCGCGCAGCAGGCGTGCCGATTCGACCTCATAGGCCGCCTGGCGCGCAGCCATGCGCCGTTCGTCCTTGGCGCCCTCCTTGTCCGCGCGCGCCGCGCGGCGCATTTCCTGGTAGGCCTGCACAGCGGCGCCGGGCGCGAGATTGGCGGCATCCAGCGCCGCCAGCTGGGCGCCGAGCGCGGACGGCATCGGAATGCGTTGCGGGTCCAGCTGTTCCTCGATATAGGCGCGCACGCCGACCGCGTTCACGTGCGCCAGGTCGGCCGGCGACGGCCCGAAGGCAATGCGGTTCAGGACGTGGGCCGCCTGCGCCTGCGCCGGCGGCGGCGTCTGCGCCAGGGCCAGTGCGGCGGCGCCCGCGGCCAAGGCGGCGACGACCAGATGACGGATGCTCATATGCTCTCGCTTCTGAAGTGACGGAGCCATCTTAGCCCCGCGGCATGAAGCAAAGGAGAACGCCGGGTATCAAATGTAAGCAAATGTAATACCCTCGAACCCCATCCGCATATATCAATCGACAAGGTTCCATGATCAAATAGCAGCTTTTGGAACCACAAGGAAGCTTCATGATCCAGCGTCTTGCTCCGCTGGCCTGCGCCCTGTTCCTGGGGGCGTGCGCCTCGGCTCCTCCGCCACCGCCGCCATCCACGCTGGCGCCGGCCGCGTGGCACGCGCCCCTTCCGCACGACGGCACGCTCACCAATCTGCAGGAGTGGTGGCGCGCGCAGGGCGATCCCCTGCTGGCGGAGCTGATAACGGCGGCGCAGGCGGAAAGTCCCACCCTGGCCGCCGCGCAGGCGCGCATCTCCCTGGCGCGTGCGCAGCGCGTGGCCGCGGGCGCCGCGCTCGCGCCCACGGTCGATGCCGCCGCCAGCGTGGTGCGCGCCTCGCAGCAAAGCGAACTGCCGCTGGGGACGACGGCGCAGGGCGCGCTGCAGGCGGCATGGGAGATCGACCTGTTCGGCGCGCGGCGCGGGCAGCGCGACGCAGCCCAGGCACGCTATGAAGGCGCGCAGGCCGGCTGGCACGACGCGCGCGTGTCGGTCGCCGCCGAGACGGCCCGCCTGTATTACGGCCTGCGCGCCTGCCGCGGGCTGCAAGCGGTCGCGGAGCAGGACGCCGCGTCGCGCGCGGACACGGCGCGCCTGACGGAGCTCACCGCGAAGGCCGGCTTCCAGGCTCCCGCGACGGCGGCCCTGGCACGCGCCAGCGCGGCGGAAGGCGCAGCCCGCGCCACCCAGCAGCGCGCCCAGTGCGACGTCGCCCTCAAGGGACTGGTCGCGCTGACCGCCATGGACGAAGACAAGCTGCGGGCGCGCCTGGCGGCGCAGCCTGGCGTCCCGCCGCCGGTCCTCGCCTTCGACACCCTGCCGGCCCGGACCCTGATGCAACGCCCCGATGTCTTCACTGCCGAACGGGAGGCGCTGGCGGCCGCCGCGGAAATCGGCGCCGCGCAGGCCCAGCGCCTGCCGCGCCTGACCCTGCAAGGCTCGGTCGGCGCGGGCAGCTTCCGCAGCGGCGGACAGACCGTGCATGCCGACACCTGGAGCATCGGCCCGCTGGCCTTGACCCTGCCCGTGTTCGACGGCGGCACGCGCCGCGCCAACGTGGATGCGGCGCAGGCCCAGTACGACAGCGCCCTCGCCGCCTACCGCTCCACCGCGCGCAACGCCGTGCGCGAAGTCGAGGAAGCCCTCGTCAACGTGGCCGCAGCGGCAGCGCGCGAAACGGATGCGCGCACGGCCCTGGAAGGCTTCCGCGTCGCCTTCACCGCCACCGAGGACCGCTATCGCAACGGCATGGCCAGCCTGCTCGAGCTGGAGGAAGCACGCCGCTCCCGCCTGGCGGCGGAAAACGCCGTGATCCAGCTCGACGAAGAACGCAGCAACGCCTGGGTCGCCCTGTACCGCGCCGCCGGCGGCGGCTGGGACCGCGCACAGAATCAATGAAGGAAGGACGCAAGCACATGAACAACAAGACCATCGCCCTGGCCGCCGGGGCGGCCCTCCTCGCCATCGCCTTCGCCGCGCCCCACCTGCGCGCGAAGGAAGAAGAAAAGACCGCCCAGCGCCCTGCTCTCACCGTCACCACGGTGCGCCCATCGAAAACGACGCTGCCGCTGCTGCTGACGGCGAACGGCAACGTGGCCGCCTGGCAGGAGGCCTCGATCGGCAACGAGTCCGGCGGTCTGCGCCTGAACGAGGTGCGCGTGAATGTGGGCGACGTGGTACGCAAGGGCCAGGTGCTGGCCGTGTTCTCCTCCGACACCGTCAACGCGGACGTGGCCCAGGCCCGCGCCGCGCTGCAGGAGGCCCAGGCCGCCGCGGCCGAAGCGGCAGCCAACGCGGCCCGCGCCCGCTCGCTGCAGAACAGCGGCGCCCTCTCCGCCCAGCAGATCAGCCAGTTCATGACGGCGGAAGCGACGGCCAATGCCCGCATCGCCGCCGCGCGCGCGACGCTGGAGGCACAGCAGCTGCGCCTGAAATACACCCAGGTCACCGCACCGGACAACGGCATCATCTCGGCCCGCACGGCCACGGTGGGCGCCGTGGTCGGCGTGGGCACGGAACTGTTCCGCATGATCCGCCAGGGCCGCCTCGAGTGGCGCGCCGAGGTCACCTCCGCCGAGCTGGGACGCATCAAGGCCGGCACTCCGGCCGTGGTGCGCGCCGCCAGCGGGGCCGAGCTGCGCGGCAAAGTGCGCATGATCGCACCGACGGTCGATCCGCAGAACCGCACGGCGCTGGTCTACGTGGACCTGCCGCCCGCCGGCGGCATGAACGCGCCGTTCAAGGCCGGCATGTTCGCCACCGGCCGCTTCGAGCTGGGCGAATCGGCCGCGCTCACGGTGCCGCAGCAAGCGGTGGCGATCCGCGACGGCTTTGCCTACGTATTCCGCCTGAACCCCGACCAGCATGTGAGCCAGCTGAAAGTGCAGACGGGACGCCGCACGGGCGAGCGCATCGAGGTTGTGTCCGGCCTCGCGCCGGACGCCGAGATCGTGGCCAGCGGTGCCGGCTTCCTCAACGACGGCGACCTGGTGCGGCGCGCGCCGGCCGCGAAATAAGGAGCGCCCATGAACTTCTCCGCGCTCTCGATCCGGAACCCGGTTCCGGCCATCATGCTCTTCGTCCTGCTGTCGCTGGCGGGCCTGCTGGCCTACCGCGCCAACGCAGTGCAGGATTTCCCCGACATCGAACTGCCGCTGGTGACGGTCACCGCCACCCTCGACGGCGCGGCCCCCGCCCAGCTGGAGACCGAAGTCGCGCGCAAGATCGAAGACTCGGTCGCCACCCTGCCCGGCGTGAAGAACATCTACACCAACGTGCTCGATGGGGTGGCCAACATCACGGTCGAATTCATCCTCGAGAAGAACCTGTCGGACGCGGTGAACGAAGTGCGCGACGCCGTCTCCCGCGTGAAGGCGGACCTGCCGGCCGAAATGCGCGAGCCGACCGTGACCAAGACCTCCACCGCCGGGCGCGTCGTGCTCACCTTCACCGCCGACCCGGCCCCGGACGCGCGCGTCAAGCCTGACCCGCAGGAGATCAGCTGGTACGTGGACAACCAGGTCAGCAAGCGCCTGCTGCAGGTGCCCGGCCTGGGCGCCGTCAAGCGCGTGGGCGGCGTGTACCGCGAAATGCGGGTGGAACTGGACGCGGCGCGCATGGCGGCGCTGGGCGTGTCGGCGGCCGACGTGTCGCGCCAGCTGCGCAACGTGCAGCGCGAGGAACCGGGCGGACGCGGCGACGTCTCCGGCGCGGAGCAGGCCGTGCGCACCATCGCCACCGTCCGCACCGCGCAGGAGCTGGCGCGCATGGAACTGCCGCTGCCGGATGGCCGCCATGTGCGCCTGGCCGACGTGGCCACCGTCACCGACACCGTCTCCGAACCGCGCGCCCTGGCCGAGCAGGATGGCCACCCCGTGGTCGGCTTCGAGATCTTCCGCACCAAGGGCGCTTCCGAGATCGAGGTCGCCAACGGCGCGCGCGCGGCGGTCGCCGAGCTGCAGCGCCAGTACCCGAACATCCGCCTGACCCAGGTGGTGGACAATGCCGCCCCGGTCCAGGAGGACTTCCGCGGCTCGATGGAGCTGCTGTACGAAGGCGCCCTGCTGGCGGTGCTGGTGGTGTGGTGGTTCCTGCGCGACTGGCGCGCCATGCTGGTGGCCGCGTCCGCCCTGCCGCTGTCTGTGCTGCCCGCCTTCCTCGGCCAATACCTGTTCGGCTACACGCTCAACACGGTGACCCTGCTCTCGCTCGCGCTGGTGGTCGGGGTGCTGGTGGACGACGCCATCGTGGAGATCGAGAACATCTCGCGCCACCTCAGGATGGGCAAATCGCCGCTGCGCGCGGCGCTGGAAGCGGCCGACGAAATCGGCATGGCCGTCATCGCCACCACCTTCGCCCTGGTCGCCGTGTTCCTGCCGACCGCGTTCATGGGCGGCATTCCCGGCAAGTTCTTCAAGCAGTTCGGCTGGACCGCCGTGCTGGCGGTGCTGGCTTCGCTGGTGGTGGCACGCCTGCTCACGCCGATGATGGCGGCCTACATCCTCAAGCCGGTCAAGCACACCGAAACCACCGACGGCGCGATCATGCAGCGCTACCTGCAGGCGATGCGCTGGTGTCTGCGGCACCGGAAGACCACGGCCATCGCCTCGGCCGTGTTCTTCGTCGTGTCGATCGCGCTGGCCGCCCTGCTGCCGACCGGGTTCGTGCCGCCCGCGGACCGCAACCAGACCCAGATCACGCTGGAGCTGCCGCCCGGCGCGACGCTGGCCCAGACCCAGGCCGCGGCCGAACAGGCGCGCCGCGCGGCGATGCAGGTCAAGGGGGTGGCGCACGTGTTCAGCTCCATCGGCGGCGGCTCCAGCGGCGACGCCTTCGCGCCCGGCGCGGCGGCCGAGGCGCGGCGCGCCGTGCTGACCGTGACCACCGTGCACCGCAACGACCGCAAGGAATCGCTGGAACAGATCGACTCCATGCTGCGCGCGAAGCTGGCCGACGTCCCCGGCGCCAAGTTCAAGGTCGGCGCCGCCGACACCGGCGTGAACATGGAGATCGTGCTGCGCAGCGACGACCCCGAGGCGCTGGACAAGGCCGCCCGGGCCGCGGTGCGCGACCTGCGCACGCTCAAGGGCATCGGCAACGTCAGCTCCAGCGCGTCCTTGGTGCGGCCCGAGATCATCGTGCGTCCCGACTTCGCCCGCGCCGCCGACCTGGGCGTGACCGCCGCGGCCATCGGCGAGACGGTGCGCATCGCCACCGCCGGCGACTACGACCAGGCGCTGACCAAGATGAACCTCACCGAACGCCAGGTGCCGATCCGCGTCAAGCTGCCGGACGCGGTACGCGCCGACCTGGACGCCATCGGCCGCCTCACGGTGCCGGGCAAGAACGGCCCGGTGCTGCTGTCGAACGTGGCCAGCATCGACATGGCCAGCGGACCGGCCCAGATCGACCGCCTGAACCGCAGCCGCAACGTGCGGATCACGGTGGAACTGGGTGGACGCTCGCTGGGCGAAGTGAACGAGGAAGCGCGCGCCCTGCCCGCGCTGAACAACCTGCCGCCGTCGGTGACGGTGGAGGACCTCGGCGACGCGCAGGAGATGGCCAACCTGTTCGACAGCTTCGGCATCGCGATGGCGATCGGCGTGCTGTGCATCTACGGCGTGCTGGTGCTGCTGTTCGGGGATTTCATGCAGCCGGTCACGATCCTGGCCGCCCTGCCGCTGTCGATCGGCGGCGCCTTCGTCGCATTGCTGCTCACCGGGAGGGCGCTGTCGATGCCGTCGATGATCGGCCTCATCATGCTGATGGGGATCGTGACCAAGAACTCGATCCTGCTGGTCGACTACGCGATCCTCGCGCGCGCGGCGGGCATGAGCCGCTTCGACGCCCTGGTCGACGCCTGCCACAAGCGCAGCCGCCCGATCGTGATGACCACCATCGCCATGGGCGCAGGCATGCTGCCCCTGGCGCTGGGCATGGGGGCCGATCCCGCTTTCCGCTCGCCGATGGCGATCACCGTCATCGGCGGCCTGATCACGTCGACCACCCTGAGCCTGCTGGTGGTGCCCGTCGTGTTCACCTATGTGGACGACCTGGAGCGCGCCATGCGCCGCTGGCGCCAACGCCACAGCCGCAAAAACGCAGCGGGCCAGCCGCCCGTATCGGACAGCCGGC
Organism: Telluria sp.; assembly: GCA_035655255.1. Classification (GTDB taxonomy): domain Bacteria; phylum Pseudomonadota; class Gammaproteobacteria; order Burkholderiales; family Burkholderiaceae_D; genus Telluria. The sequence goes on from DASRUW010000090.1 coordinate 10,395, forward strand.
CCGCTTGAATGGGGCGATCAGTCAGTCGCGGCGCGAGCTGCTGAAGATCTTGGCCAGCAGAAAGCCCGCGACGAAGGCGCCGGCCACGGCGGTGGCCGGCTTCATGCGGATGTAATCGCGGCCGCTGTCGAGGTACTCCCCGTAGGCGTCGCGCAGCTGATGCGATTTCTCGCTCACGGTCTGGCCGACGCCGGACAGGGCGCTCGACATGCGGTCCACGCCGGCGTGGGCGGTGCTGGCGAGGCGGTCCACCAGGGGCTGGGCCGCATCGGCGGCCTGGTCGATCGAGCGGTGCAGGTTCTGCTTGCCGCGCTCGATGTTCTCGTCCATCGTGTGCATCCCGGCGGCGCCATTGCCGGGGCGCTGGACGCCGGTGGTGCCGGCGGTGCTGGCCATGCCGCCGGTGGCCCCGCCCAGGCTGGACGAGGTGCCGGCTCCGCCGGTGGTGCTACCCATGCTGCCGGTGCTGCCCGCGGCGCTGCTGCTCTGCATGCCGCCGGTGGACGCCGAGCCGCTCTGCTGGCTCGGCGATTTCTGCGTATCCTTCCCCAAGCTGGAGCCTGCTCCTTCACGACCCAGGTCACGACCGCTTCCCTCGTTTGATTTCTGATTTGTATCCATGATTCGTTCCTCGAGTAAATAGTCCACCTACTTCCGAACTTCAGCGTCGAGAACAAACCATATAGCGGCGGCCGCAGGCCCACCGTGCGATGGCTAACAGAGCCGCGGTCAGCCCAGCAGATTGCGCTGGCGGCGCACCTCGACGGCGACGAGGAACAGCAGCAGCGCGGCCAGCACGATCACCTTGGTGCGTGCCGACCAATCGGGCAGCACGCTGCCGTTGGGAACCATGAACGAGGCGCGCATGTGCGACAGCGCATAGCGCTGGCCGACCACCAGGCCATGGTCGTTCATCGCCATCGGACGGTACAGGCCATGTTCGGCGTCGAGCACGGTGATGGTGCCATCGTCGTACACGAAGGTGCGGCGCAGACCGTCGATGTAGATGCCGACCACGGTGCCGAGGTTGTTCACGGTGCTGGCGTAGCTGTTGCCGTCGCCGATGGCCTGGCCCAGGTCCGTCATGCGCTTGCCGTCGTAGGTGAAGGCGTGCCAGTGGTGATCCGCCGTCTCGGACGTGCCGACCACCAGCCCCGCGTCGTTGATGCCGGTGGCCACGCTGTGGCGCCCGCCGAGCGTGCCCAGGTCCACCATACCTTTTTCCTTCGAATACAGGAAGGCGTGCTTGTTGCCATCGCCCCGCTCGGACAGGCCGACGATGGTGCCGGACATGTTGATCGCCATCGGCGCCGAGAAGCGTCCGCCCAGCGTGCCGAGGTTGATCATCTTGCCGTTCTCGTAGAGGAAGCCGCTCCACTTGCCGTCGCTGGTGTCGGAGTAGCCGATCACCTGGCCGCGGTTGTTGACGGCGCGGGCGCTGCTGCCCGGGCCGCCCAGCGTGCCCAGGTCGGCCAGCGAGCCGTCCTTCTGCAGCGTGAACGCATGCCAGCGCCCCTCGCGCGTGGCGGCGGTGCCGACCACGGTGCCGAAGTCGTTGATCGCGTTGGCGTTGCCGCCGCCCCCGCCCAGGTCGTCCAGCAGCAGGAGGCGGCCATGGTCCGTCACGAAAGACGACTGCGCGCCCTGGTCCGACTGCACCACGCCGACGATCTGGCCCGCGTTGTTCACGCCGTTGGCGAAGCTGTCGTTGTCCCCCGTGCCCGCCATGGTGTAGGAGCGCCACAGGCCGGTGGCTCCCAGCGCGGCATGCGCGACGACGACACAGGAAAGCAGAACCAGTTGGCGCATCTTCATAGCACACTCCGCGAACACGATGAATGGCCGAGTATAAGGTTTATCAACGTTTCCAAAGCTATCCAAAATTCACGGGAACGACAAAATTTCGACATATCCCGCTCCCGCCGCGCGTACCATACGATTTTTCCCCAGGAGAAAAACATGCATATGCCGCCCCCGCCCGCCGTGGACCAATACATGGAGCAGCAGATGGCACGTTTCCACATTCCGGGAGCAGCGGTGGCCGTGGTGCAGGACGGGCAGATCGTCAAGCTGGCCGTGTACGGCAAGGCCAACCTCGAACAGGACACGCCGGTCACGCCGCATTCGGCTTTCCAGATCGCGTCCTCCACCAAGCTCCTGACATCGCTGGCGCTGATGCAGCTGGTCGCCGAAGGCAAGATCGAGCTCGATGCGCCGGTGTCGCGCTATGTGGCCGACACGCCCGCCAGCTGGAACGGGATGACGGTGCGCCAGCTCGCTGCCCACGCCTCGGGCCTGAAGCCCGGCCCCTTCCCCGCCAGCGCCCACACCACCGACGATGCGGTCGAACTGGCGCGCAAGCAGACCCTGGCCGCCAAGCCGGGCGCCGTTTCCGCCTACGGCTCGCTGGACTTCTCGGTGCTGGCCAACATCATGGAAAAGGTCAGCGGCAAGAGCTACGAACAGCTGATCGCAGACCGCGTGGCCGCGCCGCTCGGCATGACGGTACGCTTCGACCACACCAGCGTGACGCCGGACGGCAGCCGCATGAACGCGGACATCGTTCCCAACCGGGTGGTCACCTACCGCCCCGGAGCGAACGGCCTGCAATCGTACCGCTTCCTCTATCCCGCCTACACCTATGCGGCGGGCGGGGCCTACACCAGCATCGAGGACATGGCGCACCTGTTGCAGGGCGTGATGGCGCACAAGCTGGTGCCCGCCGCGCTGGACGAGACCATGTGGAAGCCGTACCGCCTCAACGACGGCAAGGACGCGAGCTTCGCCGTGTGCTGGACCGTGAGCACCTACCGCGGCGAGCGTCAGGTCGGCCACAGCGGCGGGCCGGCCTTGTCCGACGTGGTCTACTACCCGGCGCGCAAGCTGGGCATCGTGGTCCTGACCAACCAGTTCAAGCTGGTGCCGAATCTGGCCCATGGCGTGGCCAACTTCTACCTGCCGCCGGTGAAAGGCCTGAACGATCCGGGCATCGCCGACGCCGATCCCGCGCGCACGGCGTCCGTGCAGGCGGCGCTGGCTGCGCTCAAGGAAGGCAAAGCGCAGGCCGCGCAATTCAGCGGGCCGGCGAAGGAGCAGCTCGCGGACCTGAACGAATGGCTGCCGCTGCAGACCGGCTCCCTGCCGGAGCTGTCGCGCCTCGTGCTGCTGGACGAAACGGCGGACCGCACGCGCCGCACCTACCGCGCCGTGTACGGGGCCGACCAGACCTTGCGCTGGGTGGTGCGCTTCGACCAGCAAGGACTGATCAGCGATATCGACGCGGCGGACGAGTAAGGGGAGTGCTGCGCGCCACGGGGCCCCCGCCTGCGCGGGGATGACGTGAAAAAAGCCCGTGCGTCGCGAAACGCACGGGCTTTTTGTATCTGGTGCCGCTGACCGGAATCGAACTGGTGACCTTCGCATTACGAATGCGCTGCTCTACCGACTGAGCTACAGCGGCTCAAAGAGCGCGTATTCTAGCAGAGTCCACGGAATACGCGCACGATGTCAACTTTATTGCTGGTGGTAGTACGTATCCACATCGACTGCCTCCTTCGAACCCAGGAACACGGCCACGCGCAGGTTCAGCTTTGTGGTCACGATGTCC
>DASRUW010000091.1:0-4153 GCA_035655255.1 Telluria sp.
ACCAACGGCTTCCTGGGCTTTCGCAATCGTGTTGTCGCGCGAATTTCGTTTCCATTAGGCTGGATGGCATGAACCCGGCCGCATTTCGCTTCGATCACGTGTCCAAACGCTACGCCGTGCATGTGGCGTTGGAGCAAGTCACGTTGGAAATTGCCGCTGGGGAATGCGTTGCGCTCGTGGGCGTGAACGGTGCGGGCAAGACCAGCCTGCTGCGCTGCCTGCTCGGCTTCGTCGCGCCGGATGCCGGCCGGATCGAAATCGGCGGACGCGATCACCGTGCGCGCGATGCCCGTGCGCCGCTATGTTTCCTACCAGAACGATTCACGCCACCGGGCTTCATGACGGGACGCGAATTCGCCCGCCACCTGTGCCGCCTGCACGGCCAGCGCTGTGCCGACGACGCACTGGACGCGCTGGCTGGCGAGCTCGATCTCGACCTGGCCGCCCTCGCCCGCCCGCTGCGCCACTTCTCGAAAGGGATGACGCAAAAGCTCGGCCTGGCCGCGGCCCTGTTGACCGACAAGCCCTCTTATGTGCTGGACGAACCGGCCAGCGGGCTCGACCCCAAGGCGCGCGCCATGCTGCGCGCCCGCCTGCAGGCCCTGCGCGCAGCCGGCAAGACCATCCTGCTCACCACGCACGATCTGGCCGACGCCGAAGCGCTGGCCGACCGCGTCGCCATCCTGCACGCGGGCGTGCTGCGTTTCTACGGTACGCCATCGAACTGCCGTGCGCGCTACGATGCGCAGCATTTGGAAAGCGCCTTCCTGCGCTGTATCGCCTGAGCTCCCATGTACCAGCATCACTTCGGTCTGCGCGAAGCCCCTTTCGGCATCACGCCCGATCCCACGTTCTTTTACGCAGGCAACACGCGCGGTGACCTCCTCGACGCGTTGCGCTACGCCGTGGAACGCGGCGAAGGCATCCTCAAGGTGACCGGCGAGGTCGGCAGCGGCAAGACGATGCTGTGCCGCATGCTCGAAGCGAGCCTGCCGCCGCACATCGACGTGATCTTCCTCGCCAATCCCAGCCTGCACCCGCGCGAAGTGGCCGGCGCGCTGGCGGGCGAGCTGGGCCTGGACACCGAGGGCCTGCGCATCGATGCCGTCCTGCGCCGGCTGCAGGCCGAGCTCATCGCGCGCCATGCCGCGGGCCGCCAGGTCGTGCTGCTGGTGGAGGAAGCGCAGGCCATGCCCCTGGCCACGCTGGAGGAACTGCGCCTGCTGTCGAACCTCGAAACGAGCCGCCACAAGCTGCTCCAGATCGTCCTGTTCGGCCAGCCGGAACTGGACGAGCACCTGAACCTGCCGCAGATGCGCCAGCTGAAGGAGCGGGTCACCCACAGTTTCGTGGTGCCCGCCATGCCGACCGAGCTGGTGCCGGAGTTTCTCGCCTTCCGGCTGCGCGCCGCCGGCTACCACGGCCCGGCCGTGTTCACCGAGCCCGCCGCCCGCCGCATCGCGCGCGTGTCCTGCGGCATCGTCCGCCGCATCAACATCCTGGCCGACAAGGCGCTGATGGCGGCCTATGCCGACGACGCCCGCCGGGTCGAAGCGCGCCACGCCCGCGCGGCGATCCGCGACTGCGCCTACGCCCCGCGCGGACGGATCGCGCTGCCCGTCGCATTGCTGCTTATCTTGCTTGGAGGAACGCTATGGCTGGTGCTTGGACCCTAGCACGATTGAATGCGTTGATTTGCTGAGCATCCGATTTTTCAGGATCATCCAAAGCATGCCGAACTTTCCATTCAGACCATTTTCTTTCCTGCTCAGCGCTGCCCTCCTGGGCGGCTGCGCGGCGCCTTCGCTGCCCGGGTCGCGCGGCCACGTGAGCGCGCCGCCGTCCGCCACCGGCGCCATTCCCGATCCCGTCGCGGGCGCGCCGCTGCCGCCGCCGCAGGCCACGCCCAAGCTGGAGACCTACAGCGTCAGTGTCACCAAGGTGCCGGTGCAGTCGGTGCTGTTCGCCCTGGCGCGCGACGCCGGCATGGACATCGACATCCATCCCAGCGTGGACGGCACCGTCACCCTCAACGCCATCGACCAGACCCTGCCACAGATCCTGACCCGCCTCGCGCGCCAGGTGGACCTGCGCTGGGAGTTCAACGGCAAGACCCTGACCGTGCTGCCCGACACGCCGTTCTGGCGCAACTACAAGGTCGACTACGTGAACATGGCGCGCACCACCAGCAGCGCCATCAACATCGCCACGCAGATCTCCACCACCGGAAGCGGCGGGACCACGACCCAGATCCAGCCCTCGGGCGCGACCACCACCAGCACCAGCCCGGCAGGCAGCGGCAACAACAACTCCACCACCGAGGTGCTGAACCGCTCGGAGAACAATTTCTGGTTCAACCTGGAGCGCAACGTGCGCGACATGCTGCGCGAGACGACCCTGAACGATCCGCAAGTGGCCCTCAACGTGCGCACGGCAACCGGCACGGCGGCGCCGCCCGCCCCCACAGCGGCCGCGCCGGCGCCGGCGGGCGGGGCGAATCCCACCGCAACCGCGCCGCAGGCCGCGCCCAACCCCGCCACCCCGCCGGACAACGTGCTGGCAGCCTTCGGCGCCGCCAATGCCTCCGGCCCCGGCGCGCAGGAACGCGAACGCGGGTCGGTCGTCGTCAACCCGGAAAGCGGCCTGCTCGCCGTGCGCGCCACCGAACGCCAGCACGCCAAGATCCAGGAATTCCTCGACGCCGTGCTCTCCAGCGCGCGGCGCCAGGTCCTGATCGAAGCGACCGTCATCGAAGTACGCCTGTCCGACCAGTACCAGCAGGGCATCAACTGGACGCGCCTGCACGGCGGCCTGTCGCTGGACCAGCGCCGCGTCGGCACCTCCACCCTGCCCTCGGGCGTCACGGTCGGCACCTCGCCCGGCATCTTCACGCTCAACTACGTGAATCCGGATTCGGCGCTCGGCAACATCGCCGCCGCCATCCAGCTGCTGGAGACCTTCGGCAAGGTGAAGGTGCTCTCCAGCCCCAAGCTGAGCGTGTTGAACAACCAGACGGCCATGCTCAAGGTGGTCGACAACAACGTCTTCTTCACCATCAAGGTCACGCCGGCGGTGGTGGGCACGAACGGCGTCATCACCACGCCCGCGACCTACGAGTCGACCTTGCAGACGGTGCCGGTCGGCTTCGTCATGAGCGTGACGCCGCAGATCTCGGACAACGACGAGGTGACGCTCAACGTGCGCCCCACCATCACCCGCATCGTCGGCTACCAGCAGGATCCGAATCCGGCCCTGGCGGCCGAGAAGGTGGTGAGCCAGGTCCCCGTGATCCAGGCGCGCGAAGTCGAATCGGTGCTCAAGGTGTACAGCGGCGACATCTCCATGCTCGGCGGCCTGATGCAGGATTCGGCCGACAACACCCGCGACGGCATTCCGGGCCTGTCGCGCATTCCCGTGCTCGGCAACCTGTTCTCGTACCGGAACGAGAACGCCAGCAAGACCGAGCTGGTGATCTTCATCCGCCCGGTCGTCGTGCACAGCGCGAGCATCGACGGCGACTTCCGCCAATACCGCTACCTGCTGCCGGACGAACGGCGCATCAACGGCGAGCCGTACCGCGAGTCTCCCAGCGAACCGGCGCGCAAGGAAGGACGGTTGCCGTGAGCCTGCTGATGCAAGCCCTGAAGAAGGCGGAGCGGGCCAAGCGCAGCCATCCGGTGGAAGAAGACCGGATCAAGCCGTCCGAGGAATTCGACGACGTGCTCGAACTCGGCCCGCCCGCGCCGCAACCGCGGCACGACCGCCGCGCCACCGACATCCCGCTCACCTACGACCCGCAGGTTCTCAGACTGGCGCCGCTGGACGGTCCGGAAGACCTGGCCAAGCCGGAGGACTTCGCGCCGGTGCCGCCGGAAGTGACGCCATCGGCGGAGGCGCCGGTCCCAGCCTGGAGCCTGACCGAGCTGCCGGAAGTGGAAGCGGCTGCGCATCCCACGCCCATGCCGGGCGCCGCCGTGCCACCACCGCCCGCACCGGATAGCGCCGAAGACGTGCAGCGCGCCGCCGCGCGCGCCCAACGCGCCCACCCCAACACCTGGGAGCCGGAGTCTCAGCCCTCCGAACCGGCGCTGACCCAGCGCACCCGCCACGCGCCGCCCCCGCCGCATCGCCCCGCATCCGAGCCGGCGCCCGC
>DASRUW010000092.1:0-6553 GCA_035655255.1 Telluria sp.
TAGGCCGACAGCCGGGCCAGCGCCTCGGGGCGGATCCGCACGTCCGGGCGGCGCCGCAGGAAGGAGTCGATCAGGATCGGCAGGTCGTCGATCCGCTCGCGCAGCGCCGGCAGATGGATCGGATAGGCGCTGATGCGGTAATACAGGTCCTGGCGGAAGCGGCCATCGGCCACCATCTCCTGCAAGGGCTTGTGCGTGGCGGCGACCAGGCGGAAGTCGGCGTGCTGGGTCTCGACCCCGCCCACGCGGCGGTAGGTGCCCGCCTCGATCAGGCGCAGCAGCTTGACCTGCATGCCGAGCGGGACGTCGCCGATCTCGTCCAGGAACAGGGTGCCGCCGCGCGCCGTTTCCACCAGGCCCGCCTTGCGTCCCGCCGCGCCGGTGAAGGCGCCCTTCTCGTAGCCGAACAGCTCGCTTTCGAACAGGGTTTCCGTGAGGCCGGAACAGTCCACCACGACAAAGGGGCCGCGCGCGCGCGCGCTGGACTCGTGCAGCGCGCGGGCGAAGAGTTCCTTGCCGGTGCCGGATTCGCCCATCAGCAGGACGGGCAGGGTGGACGGAGCCACCCTCTGCAACGCCGACAGGGCGCGCATGAAGGCGCCCGAACGGCCGACCAGGCCGTCCTGGCTGGCCTGGGCCGAGGCGCTGCGCACCGTGGCCAGGCGTTCGACGAAGCCGACCACCTGATGCGCTTCGTCGAGCAGCGGGCGCAGTTCGACGTCCACATGCTCCGCCCCGCGCGGGGTGTGATGCACGTGCAGCACGCGGTCCGGGCCGCGCCGCTCCAGCGCCTTGCGCATGGGGCAGTGCTCGCCGGCCTGGTCGCACGGCCGCGTATAGTGGTGGGACACTTCGTAGCACTTGCGGCCGGTGATGGCGGGGGCTCCGGCCGCGCCGAAATCGCGCTGGTAGGCGCTGTTGGCGGCCAGGATGTTGTAGTCGCGGTCGAGCACGATGGCCGGCTGCGCTTCCTGTTCCAGGTAGGAGATCAGGACCTGGACCTGCGGGGTGAGATCGCTCATCGGTCTATTATGCACGGTAACTGCCAGTACTGCCATGGCACTGCCAGTTTTCTGCCACTTGGCAGCGTGGCGTGGCAGCGCCGGGCCATGGAATCTGTTTCCCGTCAATGACTTAGCTTATGTTTTTGATGTGGCACAGAGCTTGCACTCGAGAAGTAAAACACACCCGGAGGAGCAACCATGTCCCACCCCATGCAAGTCGAAGGCTTCTTCGACCCCAAGACCTGGACCGTCAGTTACCTGATCCTGGACCCGGAAACCCGCGCCTGCGCCCTGGTCGACAGCGTGCTCGACTACGATCCCAAGTCCGGCCGCACCAGCCATGCCAGCGCCGACCGCCTGATCGAGCGCGTGCGCGCGCTGGAAGCCAAGGTCGAATGGATCCTCGAGACCCACGTGCACGCCGACCACCTGTCGGCCGCCCCCTACCTTCAGGCCGCGCTCGGCGGCAAGATCGCCATCGGCCAGCAGGTGACGGTGGTGCAGAACGTGTTCGGACAGCTGTTCAACGCCGGCCCGGGCTTCGCCCGCGACGGCAGCCAGTTCGACCACCTGTTCGCGGACAACGCGGAATTCAGCATCGGCCGCCTCAAGGCGCGCGCCCTGCATACGCCGGGTCACACGCCGGCCTGCATGACCTACGTCGTGGAGGACGGCACCCACACTGCCGCCTTCGTCGGCGATACCCTGTTCATGCCCGACTATGGCACGGCGCGCTGCGATTTCCCCGGCGGCGATCCGCGCACCCTGTACCGCTCCATCAACCGCGTCCTGAGCTTGCCGCCGGAAACGCAGCTCTACATGTGCCACGATTACCAGCCGGGCGGCCGCCCGCTCGCCTACGTCAGCACGGTGGCCGAGGAGCGCCGCGCCAACATCCATGTGCGCGACGGCATCAGCGAGGACGAATTCGTCGCCATGCGCCGGCAGCGCGACGCGACGCTCGAGATGCCGGTGCTGATCCTGCCTTCCGTGCAGGTCAACATGCGCGCCGGCCACCTGCCTGAGCCGGAGGACAACGGCCAGCGCTACCTGAAAATCCCGCTCGACGCGGTGTGACCGGAGACCACGACATGGAAATTCGCCAGCTGACCTCCGAACTGTCGGTCGCGCCCCAGATCCAGCCCGCGGACCTCGCCGCGCTGAAGGAGGCGGGCTTTCGCGCCATCATCTGCAACCGTCCCGACGGGGAGGGCGCCGACCAGCCCCTGTTCGCGGAAATCGGCGAGGCCGCGCGCGCCGCGGGCCTGGAAACCTGCTATCTCCCGGCCGAATCGGGCAAGGTGACGGACGAGCAGGGCCGCCAGTTCGGCGCCGCCTGCGCCGCCTTGCCCAAGCCGGTGCTGGCTTTCTGCCGCACCGGCATGCGTTCGACCACGATGTGGGCGCTGTCGCAGGCGGGCACGATGCCGCTGCCCTGGATTCTCGACGCCGCCGCCCGCGCCGGCTACGACCTGAAGGGCGTGGTGCGCCGCATCGCCAACGGCGGGCGCACGCCGCTCGAAGTGGCGGAAGCCGCGCACGAGGTGGTCATCGTCGGCGGCGGCGCGGCCGGCATCGCGGTGGCGGCCAGCCTGCTGGCGCGCGATCCGGACCTGGACGTGGCCATCATCGACCCGGCCGACGTCCATTACTACCAGCCCGGCTGGACCCTGGTCGGCGGCGGCGCGTTCGACGTGCGCCGCACCGTGCGTCCCCTCGGCCAGCTGATTCCGCAGCGGGCGCACTGGATCAAGGCGGCCGTCGCGGCCTTCGAGCCGGAGCGCAACTGCGTGGTGCTGGACGGCTGCCGCGTGGTGAACTACCGCCAACTGATCGTCTGCCCCGGCCTCAAGCTGGACTGGCACGCCATCGAGGGCCTGTCCGAGACGCTGGGCCGCAATGGCGTCACCTCCAACTACCTGTACCACCTCGCGCCCTACACCTGGGAGCTGGTGCAGGGCCTGAAGGGCGGGCGCGCGCTGTTCACGCAGCCGCCGATGCCGATCAAGTGCGCGGGCGCGCCGCAGAAGGCGATGTACCTCTCGGCCGACCACTGGCGGCGCGAAGGCCGCCTGGCGGACGTGGACATCGGCTTCTATTCGGCCGGCCCGTCCCTGTTCGGCGTGGCCGACTACGTGCCGGCGCTGATGGAATACGTGCGGGCCTACGACATCGGCCTGAATTTCCAGCACCGCCTGGTGGGCGTCGATGGCGCCGCGCGCACCGCGCGCTTCGTGCGTTCGGAAGCGGACGGCAGCCATAGCCTCGTGACCGAGCACTTCGACATGTTGCACGTGGTGCCGCCCCAGACGGCGCCGGACTTCGTGCGCGTGAGCCCCCTGGCCGATGCGGCCGGCTGGCTCGCGGTCGACCAGCATACCCTGCGCCATCCCAAGTTCGAGAACGTGCACGCGCTGGGCGACGCCTGCAGCGCGCCGAACGCCAAGACGGCGGCCGCCGCGCGCGCCCAGGCCCCGGTGGTCGCGCACAACGTGCTGGCCGCGCTCGGCAAGGCCAAGGGCGAGGCGCGCTACGACGGCTACGGCTCCTGCCCGCTGACGGTGGAGCGCGGCAAGATCGTGCTGGCCGAATTCACCTATGGCGGCAAGCTCAAACCGAGTTTCCCGTCCTGGCTGATCGACGGCACCCGGCCGTCGCGCCTGGCCTGGCTGCTGAAGGAACGTATACTGCCGCCTTTGTACTGGGAAGGCATGCTCAAGGGGCGCGAATGGATGGTGCGCCCCGAGCTGGCGGACGTGAAGTAATGCCCACTATAAACAAGGAGAAGAAATGCAAACCAATATGAGTTCCCTGGAACGTCCGCTGCGCGTCATCGCCGGCGTGCTGCTGCTGTCCCTGCTGTTCCTGCTGGACGGCAATGCCCGCTGGTGGGGCCTGGTCGGCATCGTGCCGCTGGTGACCGGCCTGGCCGGCTTCTGCCCGCTGTACACCCTGATCGGCCGGGGCAAGCGCACGTGACGCTGCACCTCCTGCTCGGCCTGATCACCGGCGCCATCCTGGCCCTGACCGGGGCCGGCGGCGGCATCCTGGCGGTGCCGCTGCTGCTGTTTGGCGCCCACCTGCGGCTGGCCGAGGCCGCTCCGATCGGGTTGGTGGCGGTCGGCATGGCGGCGGCGCTTGGCGCGGGACTGGGCTTGAAGGCGGGCATCGTGCGCTACCGCGCCGCGATGCTGATGTCCGGCGTAGGCATGCTGTGCTCGCCCGTTGGCCTGTGGCTGGCCCAGCGGACCGGCAACCGCGAGCTGACCATCCTGTTCGCGGGCGTGCTCGGCTACGTGGCCTGGCGTGGCTGGCGCGCGAGTCACGGCAAGGCGGCGCCGCGCACGGCAGCGCCCGCCTGCGTGCGGGCGGCGGCGACCGGGCGTTTCGTCTGGACCGCCCCCTGCGCCTGGCGGATGGCGGCCTCCGGCGCCCTGGCCGGGCTGCTGTCCGGCCTGCTCGGCGTGGGCGGCGGCTTCGTGGTCGTCCCGGCGCTGCGCAGCTTCACGGATCTGTCGATGGATGCGGTGGTGGCCACCTCCCTGGCCGTGATCGCCCTGGTGTCGGCGGCCGGGGTGGCGTCGAGCGCGCTGTCCGGGCACCTGAACTGGGCGGTCGCCGTGCCATTCTGCGCCGGCAGCCTGGCCGGCATGCTGGGTGGGCGCGTCGTCGCGGCGCGCCTGGCGGGCGTCCATTTGCAGCGCGGTTTCGCTCTCGTCGCGGCGGCGGTGGCGGTGGGGATGCTGGTGCGCGGCCTGAGCTGAGCACGATTGAAATCGGTCGGTTGTACTTTTCGTCAACACGGGGCATCATAGGGCGGTGTCAATAAATGTTGACTTGAAGATACATGCTTCAACGCGTAAAGACGACTCCCTTATCCGCCCTGGAAGGCACCCGGCGTTTCGACCGGACGCTGGAAGCGGCCTACCAGGACGCCCTGCTGGAAGATAAGGTTCGGGCTTTCGTCCAGACCAATGTGCTGGCCGTGCTCCTGTACGCCGGCTTCGGCTACCTCGACATGTGGGGTCTGCCGGGCGCCTTCCGCGACGCCTGGGCGGTGCGGGCGGCGGTGGTCGGGGTCACACTGCTGTCCAGCCTGTTCGCCATGCGCCGCCCGGCGCTGTTCCTGCGCCGGTATGCGCTGGTCGTGGGCGGGCTGTACTTCGGCTGGGGCGCGGGCATCGTCGCCATCATCCAGCTGGCCGCGCCAGGGGAATTTGCCTGGAGCTCCTACTACGCCGGACTGCTGCTGGTGTCGATGGGCCTGTACACCTGTACCTATCTCAGCCCGGCGGTTGCCTGCACCGTGGGTTTTGTGCTGACCTTCATGTATATCCTGGGCGCCATGCTCGGGCAGGACATGGGCTATGGCGACGGGCGCGTCGCCCTGCTGGGCAACTGCTTCTTCCTGCTCTCGGCCAACGTGATCGGCATCGTCGCGCTGGATATCCGCGAGCGCTTCGCGCGCAAGGCCTTCCTGCTCGAAAGCAGGCAAAACGGCTGAGCTATTCCTCCATGCCGAGCAGGGCTTCGATGTCCGCGATGGCCATGCGGCGCATCAGCTCGGGCGTGGCTTCGGAGGGATTGACGCCGGCGACGACGGCGTCCGGCATGGCCTTCTTGAGCACGCCGTCGCGCTGGATGAAATACTCGGCCTTGTCGTATTCGATCAGGTAGGTCAGGCCTTTGCCCTTGCTGCGGGTGTACTCGAGCACTGGCATGGGGGTCTCCTTCGGTTGGCTTGACGCCATTGTGAGCCAGCGGCACGCTTTCCGGCGCACCGCTGGCCGTCGTCCCCGTGTGCGCGGGTGCGCTCTGGCTTAATGGGCGAGCAGCACCGGCACCGTCATGGTGCGCAGGACCGTCTCCGTGGCGCCGCCCAGCACCACTTCGCGGAAGCGGCTGTGGCCGTACCCGCCCATGACGATCAGGTCGGAGCGGTGGTCGGCCGCCAGCGAGAGCAGGGCGTTGCCGACGTCGATGCCGGCGTTGGTGTCCATCACTTCCACCTTCACGCCGTGGCGCGCCAGGTACAGCGCCATGTCCGCGCCCGGCTGGTCGCCGTGGACGCCGTAGCTGCGGCGCGGGTCGAGCACGGCCAGGGTGACGCTGGCGGCGCGCTTGAGCAAGGGGAGGGCATCCGTGATGGCGCGCGTGGCGGGCGCGCCCCCATCCCAGGCCACCAGCACGCGGTTGCCGACCTGGTCGAAGCGGCCGGCGTAGGGCACCACCAGCACCGGGCGGGCGCAGTTGAGCATGACGTAGTCGGGCAGGTCGCCGATGACGGTGAACGCGGTTTCCTCCGGATCGGGCTGGCCGATCACCAGCAGGTCGGCGTAGCGCGACTGCAGGACCAATCCGCCTTCAGGCTCGTCGTTGACCTGGCGCCGTTCGTACGAGGACACGCCCAGGCGGGCGCACTGGCTGTCGAAGCGGTCGAGCGAGATGCGGGCCTGTTCGGCCAGGGCTTCGACCTGGGCCGCGACCATCTGCAGCGCCACGCCGGCGCCGGGGTCCTGGAACAGGTAGCGCGACACGCCGTTCATGGC
>DASRUW010000093.1:0-2459 GCA_035655255.1 Telluria sp.
ACACGATCCACAACCTGCACTACTACCTGCAGCTGATGCGGGAGGTGCGGGCCGCGATCGACGCCGACGAGTTCCCGGCCTTCCGCCAGCGCTTCCATGCGGAGCGCGCGCGCGGCGTCTGAGCCGCACTTGAAATTTCGGCAAGCGGGCGCATGTGGCCCTGCACAGCGCCAGAGGTCCCCCGCTTTCGCGGGGATGACAGTGGTGTAGGGTGCTAGAATACAGCGCTATTTTTTAACCGACCCCTATTGGAGTTCCCGTGTTTATTTCGAACGCATACGCGCAAGCGGCCGAACCCGGCCTTGCCAACAACATGGCAACCTTCCTGCCGCTGATCCTGATGTTCGTGGTCATGTATTTCGTGATGATCCGTCCGCAGCAAAAGCGCGCCAAGGAACAGCGCGCAATGATCGACGCCCTCGCCAAAGGTGACGAAGTGGTTACCGCCGGCGGCGTGCTGGGCAAGGTGACCAAGGTCTCCGACGCCTACGTGACCCTGGAAGTGGCCGCGAACACGGAGATCGTCGTGCAAAAGAGCGCGATCACCATGCCGCTGCCAAAAGGCACCCTGAAGTCCCTCTGATCTCCCGGCCATGAACCGCTACCCCGTCTGGAAATACGTCCTGATCGTCATCGCGCTGGTGTTCGGCGTGCTGTACACCGCGCCGAACTACTTCGGCGAGACTCCCGCCCTGCAGATCACCACGGGCAAGTCCACGGTGAAGGTGACCAGCGACACCGCGGCGCGCGTCGAACGCGCGCTCCAATCCGAACGCATCGCGCACGACGCCGTGACGCTCGACGAGGCGGGGGCGAACACCTCCGTGCGTGCGCGCTTCGCGACGCCGGACGCGCAGTTCAAGGCCAAGCTGGCCCTGGAACGCGACCTGAACGCCGACCCGGCCGACCCTGACTTCATCGTCACCGTCAACCTGGTCAAGAACACCCCGCACTGGATGCAGATCCTGCATGCCCTGCCCATGAACCTGGGCCTGGACCTGCGCGGCGGCGTGCACTTCCTGATGCAGGTCGACACCCGCGCCGCGCTGGACACCCGCGTCAAGACCCTGGTTGCAGGCGTGCGCAGCCAGCTGCGAGACAAGAATGTGCGCCACGCCGGCATCGAACGCGTGGGCGACAACATCGAAGTCAAGTTCCGCGACGCTGCGACCCGCGCCGAAGCCGAGAAGGTCATCTCGGCCCAGCTGCAGGAGCTGCAGTACGTGGAAGCGGCCGACGGCGCAGACCTGAAACTGGTCCTGTCGATCAAGCCCGCGTCGCTCAAGGCCATCATCGACGAAGGCCTCAAGCAGAACATCGTCACCCTGTCCAAGCGCGTGAACGAACTGGGCACCACCGAGCCGATCATCCAGCAGCAGGGCGCCGACCGTATCGTGGTGCAGCTGCCGGGCGTGCAGGACGCCGCCCACGCCAAGGACATCATCGGCCGCACCGCGACCCTGGAACTGCGCCTGGTGGACAGCTCCGTGGCGCCGGGCACCGAGTCGCCCAACAACGTGCCGCTCGATTCCGAGTACTTCAGCACCAGCTTCGGTCCGCTGATCGTCAAGAAGGACGTGGTCCTGACCGGCGACTACATCTCGAGCGCCGTGGCCAGCTTCGACTCCAACCAGCAGCCGGCCGTGTCGCTGGACCTGAACGGTGACGGCGGCCGCAAGATGCGTGAAGCGACCCGCGACAACATCGGCAAGCGCCTCGCCATCCTGCTCAAGGAGAAGGGCAAGTACACCGTGCTGTCCGCGCCCGTGATCCAGAGCGAACTGGGAACCCGGTTCCAGATCACCAACATGGGCAACACCGAGAAGGCGGCCGAACTGGCGCTGTTGCTGCGCTCCGGCGCCCTGTCGGCCCCGATGGAAGTGATCGAGGAACGCGTGGTCGGCCCGCAGCTGGGCGCTGAGAACATCAGCAAAGGCCTGAACTCCACGCTGTACGGCTTCATCGCCATCGGCGTCTTCATGATCATCTATTACCAGCTGTTCGGCTTCTTCAGCGTGATGGCGCTGGCGCTGAACCTGCTGCTCCTGCTGGCGCTGCTGTCCACGCTGCAGGCCACGCTGACCCTGCCTGGCATCGCGGCAATCGCCCTGGCGCTCGGTATGGCGATCGACTCGAACGTGCTGATCAACGAGCGTATCCGCGAAGAGCTGCGCAACGGGAACACGCCGCAGAACGCCATCGCCGAGGGCTTCCGTCACGCCTGGTCCACCATCCTGGACTCCAACGTGACCACCCTCATCGTCGGCCTGGCGCTGCTGGTGTTCGGCTCCGGCGCGGTGCGCGGCTTCGCCGTGGTCCACTGCCTCGGCATCCTGACCTCGATGTTCTCGTCGGTGTTCTTCTCGCGCGGCGTCGTCAACCTCTGGTACGGCCGCAAGAAGAAGCTCGGCAAGATCGCCATCGGCACGGTGTGGACGGCTCCGGCCGCCGCCGCCAAG
>DASRUW010000094.1:0-10638 GCA_035655255.1 Telluria sp.
AGCCCACGACCCGCGCCGCGACGACACGGCGTCCAAGATCGTGGTCAATCACGACGAGCTGGTGAAGTACGGCGACACCAACGTGCTCGACGCGCTCAAGCGGATTCCTGGCGTGACGGTCAGCGGCGCCGCCGGCCGTCCGGGCGGCGAAATCCGCATGCGCGGCTTGGGCGGCGGCTACACCCAGATCCTGATCAACGGCGAGCGCGCGCCGGCGGGCTTTTCGATGGACGCCCTCTCGCCCGACATGATCGAGCGGATCGAAGTGCTGCGTTCTGCCAGCGCCGAGTTTTCGACCCAGTCGATCGCCGGCACCATCAACATCGTCCTGCGCAAGGCCATCGCCACCGCGCAGCGCGAGCTCAAGGTGGGTTTCGCGGGCGGGCAGGGCATGCGTTCGCCCAACGCCAACCTGCAACTGTCGGACAAGAAGGGCCGCATGTCCTATTCGGTCACGGCCGGCGTGTTCGACAACCGCTACGACCGCGAGGCGCCGTCCTTGCAGGAGTTCTTCGGTCCGGACGGCAGCCTGACCACGCGCGAGCGCTTCCACGGCCGCCAGCACGGCGGCTTCAAGGCGGCGAACCTGGCCCCCCGCATCAACTGGAACCTGGAAAACGGCGACACGCTGACCTCCCAGACCTTCGTGCACGTGAACCGCTTCCGCAACGACGGCTCGCGCCGGGTCGACGAACTGACCGGCCAGGCGCTCGCCTTCCAGGACAGCGATTCGCACGGCGAAAACAACGGCGAATCCCTGCGTTCGGACCTGAACTGGGTCCACAAGCTGGGCAACAGCGCCAAGCTGGACCTGAAGATCGGCGCCAGCTACAACCAGTACGCCAACCTGACGCGCCGCATCGGCTACGGCAGCACGCACGACGTGGCCCTGGACAGCACCACCGACGCGGACGGCCATGAGAAGGGCTTGACCAGCACCGGCAAGTTCTCCAAGCCGATCATGGAAGGCCACGCCCTGGCCCTCGGCTGGGATGGCGGGCTGTCGCGTCGCAGCGAAACCTCGGTCGAAACGGGCATGGGCCAGCCGCGCACCGACCGTTTCAGCGCCCGCATCAACCGCCTCGCCATGTACGGGCAGGACGAGTGGAGCCTGACGCCGCGCCTGTCCGTCTACCTGGGCGCGCGCTGGGAAGGCATCGAGACCGTCACCACGGGCTCGACCTTCGAACGCTCGTCTTCGCGCCTGTCGGTCTGGAGCCCGCTGGCCCAGGTCCTGTACAAGCTGCCCAATTCGAAGGCCGACCAGCTGCGCCTCGCGTTGACCCGCACCTTCAAGGCGCCGGACACCGGTTCGCTGGTGCCGCGCCGCTTCCGCTCCACCAACAATTCCGCGATCGAACCGGATTACCAGGGTAATCCGGACCTGAAGCCGGAACTGGCCACCGGCATCGACGCGTCCTACGAACACTACTTCCTCGAAGGCGGCGTGTTCTCGGTGGCCGCTTCCTCGCGCCGCATCACGGATTTCACGCGCCGCGACGTGGTGCTGGCTTCCGACGGCCGCTGGATCTCGCTGCCGGTGAACGACGGCACCGCGCAGACCCGCAGCCTGGAAGTGGAAGCCAAGTTCCCGCTCAAGGTCTTCGTCAAGGACGCCCCGGCGCTGGACCTGCGCGCGAGCGTCAGCCGCAACTGGTCGAGCGTGGATTCCGTGCCCGGTCCGAACAACCGCCTGGACCAGCAGACGCCTCTATCGGCCACCTTTGGCCTCGATTACAAACATGGTCCGCTGACCACGGGCGGCAGCTTCACCTTCCGCAACGGCGGGCCGGTGCGCATTTCGGCGTCCCAGTCCTCCTACCAGACCGTGCGCCGCGACGCGGAGTTCTACGGCCTGTGGAAGTTCACGCCCAAGACCCAGTTCCGCCTGACGATCAACAACGTCCTGGCCCAGGACTGGATCAGCGAGAACTTCTACCAGACCGAATCCGGTTCGTCGCACCTGCGCACCGTCTTCCCGGGCACGATGTTCGTCCGGGCGACCCTGGAAATGAAGTTCTGACGGGCCAGTTCTGATACCATCGGGCGCGATGAGCAAGGTGCCCCCACAGGACGATCCGGCGCTGCAGACGGCGCTGGCCGAAGTGCGCGATCTGCAGCGCACCGTAGTGGTATTGCGCGGTGAATTGGAAGCGTCCCATCACGAGCGCCAGCGCGCCGTGCAGGACGCCACGGCGGCCGCCCACCAGGAGCTGCTGCAGGCGCGTGCCACCGTGAGCGCGCTGCGCGACACCCTGGAGCTGGCGCGGGCCGACCAGGAGGCGGCGGTCAAGCAGGCCACCGCCGCCCACCTGTCCGAAATCATCCAGCTGCGCGAGACCATCGCCGTGCTGCGCGAGGCATTGGAGAAGGCCCACTTCGACAAGGACGCGGCCCTGGCCGAACTGGCCGCCGCGCACCGGGACGAGATCGCGCAGCTGCACGCGGCCGTGCGCGTGCTGCGCGACGAACTGGAGGCGAAACACCGTGGATGACCATCTGAGCGAGACTCCGGCCCAGAGCCGGCGGCTGCGGCAGGCCGAATTGCTGCTGGAGGTGTCGCGCCGCATGGCGGCCTACGACACGCTCGACGAGATTCTCGCGGCGCTGGTCGACATCTCGATCGAGCAGCTGGGCGCCGAGCGCGGCACGCTGTTCCTCAACGATCCCGAGACCAACGAGCTGTTCTCGCGCGTCGCGCAAGGGAACAACCAGCGCGAGATCCGCCTCCTGAACCATACCGGCATCGCCGGCCACGTGTTCACCACGGGCGAACCGCTCCTGATCCAGGATGCCTACGCCGACGACCGTTTCAACCGCAGCATCGACGAGCAGACCGGTTTCGTCACCCGCAACATCCTGTGCGTGCCGATCAAAACCTTCAAGGGCGAGGTGATCGGGGTCTCGCAGGCCCTGAACAAGAAGCGCGGCAAATTCACCAGGGCCGACCTGCAGCTGCTGGAGGCGCTCACCACCCAGGGCACGCTGGCGCTGCAAAGCGCGCGCTTCCTGGAACGGATGAAGAAGGTGCGGCGCCAGGAGATGGAGTTCATCGATGTCGTCTCCGAGGTCACGGCGGACATCAAGCTCGGCTCCCTGCTGCAGCGGGTGATGGGCGAGGCCACGCGCCTGCTCAATGCGGAACGTTCGACCCTGTTCCTCAACGACGAGAAGACGGGCGAGCTGTGGTCGGAAGTGGGGCAGGGCCTGAATTCCATGCAGATCCGCCTGCCCAACACGGCCGGCATCGCGGGCGCGGTGTTCACCTCCTCGAAAACGATCAACATCCCCTATGCCTACGCGGACCTGCGCTTCAATCCCGCGTTCGACAAGAAGACCGGCTTCTTCACCCGCTCCATCCTGTGCGTCCCGATCGTCAACAAGCACGGCAAGACCATCGGCGTGACCCAGGTCCTGAACAAGCGGGGAGGACCCTTCACGGCGGAGGACGAGTCGCGCCTGCGCGCCTTCACGGCGCAGATCTCGATCGCGCTGGAGAACGCCAAGCTGTTCTCCGACGTGCAGCAGATGAAGAACTACAACGAGGCGATGCTCGAGTCCATGTCCTCCGGCGTGATCACGCTGGACGAGACCGACCGCATCGTCACCTGCAACGCGGCCGGACTGCGCATCCTGCGCGTGCCGCAGGCCGACGTCATCGGCAAGAATGCGGCCGACTTCTTCGCCGGCCCCAATGCCTGGGTCATGGCCCGCGTGCGCCAGGCCGCGGAGAACCCGGGAGCCGCGCAGGCGATGGACGCCGAACTGGTGGCGGGCGGCGACACCCTGTCCGTCAACTTCAGCGCCCAGCCCTTGCTGTCGATGGAAAAGCAGCGCATCGGCTGGATGCTGATGATCGAGGACATCTCGAGCGAAAAGCGGCTGCGTTCCACCATGTCGCGCTACATGGACCCCGGCATCGCCGACCAGATGGTGGCCAACGGCGCCGAAGCCCTGGGCGGCAAGAACGTGCAGGCCACGGTGCTGTTTTCGGACGTGCGCAACTTCACCACCATCACCGAGCAGCTCGGCGCGCAGGGCACGGTGGCGCTCCTGAACGAGTACTTCACGCTGATGGTCGACTGCATCCAGCGCGAAGAGGGCATGCTGGACAAATTCATCGGCGATGCGATCATGGCGGCCTTCGGTATCCCGTTCGCGCACGACGATGACCCGGACCGGGGCGTGCGCTGCGCGATCGCCATGATCACCGAGCTGCGCGCCTGGAATGCGCAGCGCAGCGCGGAAGGCAAGCTGCGCGTGGAGATCGGGATCGGTCTCAATTCCGACAACGTCGTGTCCGGGAATATCGGCTCCAAGAAGCGCATGGACTACACCATCATCGGCGACGGCGTGAACCTGGCGGCGCGGCTGGAGTCGGCCTGCAAGCAGTACGGCGCATCGATTCTCGTGAGCGAGCAGACCTACCGCGCGGTGCGCGGCACCTACCGGATGCGCGAGCTGGACATCGTCGTCGTCAAGGGCAAGACGCGGCCGGTGGCGATCTACGAGGTGATGGATCACCACACGGCCGACACCTACCCGCACCTGACCGAAGCCATGGGCCTGTTCCGCTACGGTCTCGAACAGTATCGCGCCCGCCAGTTCGGCCAGGCGCGCCGGCTGTTCGAGGAAGTGCTGGCGCTGAACGGCGCGGACCAGGCGGCGGCGCTGTACGTCGAACGCTGTGACCACTACTTGGCGAGCCCGCCGTCCGATGCTTGGGATGGGGTGTTCGTGATGGAGTCCAAGTAACCCCTGGCCGTCAGTTCACCTTGCGCAGCGTCATGCGCCACGTCGTATTCCACATGCCGTCCTTGCCTTGTTCCTCGTTCCACGCCTCGTAGGCGTCGTCGCCCTGCGGCGCCCAGTGCGAGCGCACCGGCACCGGATTGGCGCCGTCGCCCTGTGGCGGCACGTAGAGCGTATTGGCCGTGGTCTCCATCACCCCGCGGCTGAAGGCGCCCGTGCTGGCGAGATAGAGGTATTCGACCGTCTTGCCGGCCGGGTTCCAGAAGTAGGTGGTCTCGCCGACGAAGTCCGGCTTGCCCGGCGTGCGCACCGTATGCGTGTCGCGCATCACGTGGCCGTTCAGCACCCATGAGAAGCAGTGTTCGTCGGACATCATCGTGGCGGGAATGTCGCCGCGCCAGCAGTGACCGGCCAGGAAGGCCATCGGCCGCAGCGGCTCGATGATGTTGGCCACGACCGGCGGTGGCGTCGGATGTTTGGGCGGGTTCTTCTTGCCCGGCGCCGCCGCGATGGCGACAAACGCGGTCAACCCGCAGACGAGCAAAAGCAATTGGCGCATGGCGGCCTCGCGGTGTTTAGGTACGGTCCAATCTAGACCGCAGGCGAGCCCAAGTCAATTGTGCGCGGGGTCAGCCGAGGCGCATGAGCGTCGCGCCGCTCGCCACCAGCAGCACGGCGGCCACGCGGCGGCGATTGACCTTTTCGCGGAGAAAGAAAGCCGCAATGATGGTCGCGAACAGGATCGAGGTTTCGCGCAGCGCTGCCACGGTGGCCACCGGCGCGCGTGTCATCGCCCACAGCGCGATGCCGTAGGAAAGCAGGCTGCCGGCGCCACCGAGCAGCAGGATGCGCGGCCGGGCATTGGCCAGGGCCAGCAGCTGTGCGCCGCCACCGCGCGCGGCCGCTGCAAAAAAAGCGCCGCCGGAAAGCAGGAAGATCCACAGCGTGTAGCCGAGCGACGAACCGGAGCGGCGCACACCCAGGCCGTCGATGATGGTGTAGGTGGCGATGAGGCAGGCGGTGGCCAGTGCCAGGACGGCCGTGCGGCGGCTGCCGCGTCCCGCGTTGTGCTCCTGCACGCACAGGCTCAGGATGCCGCCGCAGATGCAGCCGATGGCGGCCCATTGCAGCGGATGCAGGCGCTCGCCGAGCAGGGGCAGGCTGGCCAGCGCGACCAGCATCGGCGCGGTGCCGCGCATCAGGGGATAGGCGAAACTGACTTCGCCGCCGCGGTAGGTGGCGGCCAGCATGCCGTAGTAGACGGCCTGGATCAGGGAGGAGACGGCGATGAAAGGCCAGCTTTCCGGCGCCGGCGCGGCGCAGAAGGGCAGGGCCAGCGCGCTCATGGCGGCGGAGCCGCCCGCCACCAGCGCGGTGGAGTGCAGGGTGCTGCCGCCCGATTTGACCAGGGCGTTCCAGCTCGCGTGCAGCAGGGCCGCGAACAGGACGGCCGCGGCCACGGTGGCGTTCATTTTTGCAGGCTCATATGGTGCTGCCGGAAGTAGCGCAGCGCGAAGAAGATGGCGACCGCCTGCATGGCAGTACATACGAAGAAGGTCGATCCGATGCGCCAGTCGTTCGGCGGCAGGTGGCTGACGGCGCCCAGCAGGGAGGTGCCGGCCAGCGGCATCAGGATGACGCCCAGGCTGCTGATCGACTGCATCGAACCCATGAGTTCCCCTTGTTCCTGCGCCGGCGTGGCCTTGGACACGATGCCTTGCAGCGCCGGGCCGGCGGCGAAGGCCAGCAGGTTGCAGAGGATGAAGACGTACATCATCCAGCCGTGCGTGGCGAGGCCGTACAGCGTGTAGGTGATGCCGCCCGAGAGCAGGCCAAGCAGCGACAGGCGCACTTCGCCGAAGCGGCGGATCAGCCGCGCCAGCAGGCCGGCCTGCACCACGACGGCCGCCACGCCCACGCAGAACAGGGCGATGCCGTTGTCGCGCGGCGTCCAGTCGAAGCGGAAAGTGGTGTACAACACCCAGGTCGTCTGCAGCATCATCTGGGCGAAGGTCATGAGGGTGAAGACGATGACCAGGCCGCGGATGTCGGTCCGGCGCGCGAGGCGCAGCAGGGCGGCGAACGGATTGATGCGGGACAGGGCGAAGGGGGCGCGGCGCTCGGCCGGCAGGGACTCCGGCACCACCAGGTAGCCGTACACGAAATTCAGCGCGGACAGGCCGGCCGCCACGTAGAACGGCAGGCGGAGGTTGACGTCGCCCAGCAGTCCGCCCAGCATCGGGCCGCAGATGAAGCCGAGGCCGAACGCCGCGCCCACCTTGCCGAAGCTCTTGGAGCGGTTCTCGTGGGTGGAGATGTCCGACGCGTAGGCCGATGCCACCGACATGCTGGCCGAGGACATCCCGCCGATGACGCGGCCGATGAACAGGCAGGCCAGGTTCGGCGCCCAGGCGGTGGCGAGGAAGTTCAGGCACATGCCGGCCATGGAGTACAGCAGCACCGGGCGGCGGCCGACGCGGTCGCTGACCGCGCCCAGCATCGGCATGAAGATGAACTGCATCAGGCCGAAAGTGGCGGAGAGCACGCCGAACCACATGGCCTGCTGGTCGCGCGTCTGTACGAAGTCGCGCACCAGCACCGGCAGCACCGGCACGATCAGGCCGATGCCGAGCATGTCGATGAAGACGCAGATCAGGATGAATTTCAGGTTGGCGGTACGCTGCATGGACAGGGGCTGCTGGACAAAGGTGTTCATTCTATCTCGGGCAGGAACTCAGTGGACGCCGGCCATCCATTCTTCGGCGAATTCGAGGCGGAAGGCCAGCAGGCGTTCCAGGCGCGCGGCGCCCAGGCGCTGGCCGGCGGCGGTCTGCATGGTGCCGGGCAGGGTGGCGAGCTTCACGGGAATGTGGTCGAGCGAATAGCTGCGGTCATCCGGCGCGCGGGTTTCGGCCAGCGGGTCGGTCGGATGGGCCAGGGCGCTCTGCATGCAGCCGGCGATGTAGAACATGCGGGCCAGACCGACCGCGCCGAGGGCGTCGAGCCGATCCGCGTCCTGCACGATGCGCGCTTCCAGCGTGCGCGGCTCGATGCGGGCGGAGAAACTGTGCGCCTCGATCGCGTGGGCCACGCCATCGAGCAGCGCTTCGGGAAAGCCCGCCTGCCCGAGCTGTTCCCGCGCGACGACGGCGGAGCGGCGCGAGGCCAGGTGCCGTTCCGGATCGTTCTTCGGCAGGTTGACCAGGTCGTGCAGGTAGCAGGCGGCCATGACGACCAGCGCGTCGGCCTCCGGATGGTCTTGCAGCAGGTGGCGGGCGTTGCCCCATACCCGGTGCAGGTGAGCAAGGTCGTGCGCGCCGTCGCTGCCGGCGGCGGCGGCCGCAAGCGCCACCAGGGGCGCGTTCCAGGCCGCGAGACTGTCGTTGTGATGCATCTTCGTCGCCGGTTGCTTAAAACGCATGAGTATAATGCGGCCCAGGTTTTCTGCACGGAGCTCTCATGCCTTTTTTCGGTCTCGGCATACATATCTTGATCGCGCTGTTCTTCGCGGTGCACGCCGTGCGGTCCGGGCGCGAGCTGTATTGGCTGGTCATCCTGTTCATGTTCCCGATGTTGGGGAGCATCGTCTACTTCTTCGTCGTGTTCCTGCCTCATTCGCGCATCGACCGCGGCCTGCGCCAGGCCGGCGCATCGGTGGCGCGCTCGCTCGACCCGGGCAAGGAACTGCGGGAGGCGCGTGCGGCCTTCGACCTGACGCCGACGGCGCATAACCGCATGCGCCTGGCGCAAGCCTTGTTCGACGCAGGGCAGACGGCGGCCGCGGTGGCGGAATTCGACGCTTGCCTGGCTGGCCCGTTCGCGCAGGACCAGGAGATCAATTTCGCGGCCGCACGGGCCAAGCTGGCGCACGGGCAGGCAGCCGAGACGGCGGCGCTGCTGGAGGCGCTGCGCCAGCGCGGGCCGAACTTCCGTGCGGAGCAGGTGGGACTGCTGCTGGCGAAAGCCTATGCCGCCAGCGGCCGGCAGGACGACGCGGGCGCCGAATTCGCTGCCGTCACCGCGCGCTTCGGCAGCGTCGAAACGCGGGCGGAGTACCTGTTGTGGGCGATGGAGCGTGGCGACCACACCGTCGTGGCCAAGGAGATGCAGGAACTCGAACATGCGCGCCGCCACATGGCGCGCCACACGCGGGAGCTTTACGCCGATCTGCTGCGCAAGGTGGACGCCGCCTACGCCCGCTTCCAGCGCGGCTGATTCAAGCCGCCGCGGCGCGTTGCGACAAGGCGTCCGCTTCCGGGTTGCGATGCCGGGGAATCCAGCGCACCTGCGTTTGGCCGCAGCGCGCCAGCAGCTCGCTCGCGCGGGCGCGCAATGGCGCCAACGACGGAGCGGCCGCGTGGGCCGGGCCGGTGACGTCGTCGATGACCACCTTGCTGTCGCCGTACACCGTCAAGCCATCGGCGCCGGCCGTGACGGCCGCTTCCAAGACCGCGATCAGCGCCCGGTATTCCGCTTCCCCACTATTGCCATGGCCTGCGTCTTGCGACAGCTCGATGCGCGTGCCGCCGGGGCCGAGCAGGACGCCGCCGATGGTGCAGCGCCCCGGATTGGGCCGGGCCGACCCGTCGAACCAGGCGCACCACGGGGAGTTGCTGGCGTCCGGGTTGCGCCGCTTTTCGGCCGCCAGGGCCTGGCGTTCGGCGCGCGCCTGGCGGCGCGCCGCGTCCGCATCCAGCAGCGCGCGGCGTTGCGCGAGCAGGGCATCGATGCCCAAGGGGCCGGCCGCGACGGTCAAGGTCCGCAGCAGCGCTTCATCATTGGAAATGCCGAGGCGCTGCGCCAGCTTGCGGCTGGCGGCGCGCTCGGACTTGTAGGCGAGTAGAGCGGCATCCTTCATACCCGCAAGGATACCGCGCCGGTCACGGATTGCGGTAGCGGTTGTCCGGATGGCGGTCGTAGCGATTGGGGACGCCGTCGCCGTCGCGGTCGCGGTCGTAGCGATTGGGCGTGCCGTCGTTGTCGCGGTCGCGGTCGTAGCGGTCCGCGATGCCGTCGTGGTCGCGGTCATGGTCGCGGTAGCCGCGATGGCCGTAGTAGGGACGCTCGTAGCGGTCGGGGATGCCGTCACGGTTCCAGCCGCCGTAGCGGCCGTAGGTCACCGGCTGCCAGCTGCTCTCGCGCAGGACCCAGCCATGGCTGGTCGGGATCCATTGGGCGCCAACGAGCTGGTAACCCGGGCGCATCGGCTCCCAGTGCCCCGGCATCCAGGCGAAGTAGCGGCCGGTCCAGTTCCAATAGCCGGGTGCCCACGCGAAACCGTAGCGCGGCGGCGGCACGCTTTCGAAGCGCGGGGCAGGCGGCGCACTGCGGACCACCACGTCCACATCGTAGGCATGCGCCGCAGCGGGCAGCGCCGGCAGGACGCTGGCAGCCAGCAAGGCGGCGAGGACGAAGGTCGGTTTCATTGCGGTCTCCTGTGTGTGAAGCGGTGAATTCAATATAGCCGCGCGCTCTTCGCGAATGGAGCATTGATGCAAGTTCTTACAACTGAAACGGCTTGCTGACGCCATGTTTCAGCTGCCCCCGGCTAGGTGGGTTCGAGGGGGGCGCACATGAGCAAGCTGCTGGGAAAATGGGGGCAATGGGTGGTCGCGCAACGGCGCCGGCGCAATCTGCGCAAGGGCGCAACACCGCGCCCGGCCGGCGTTCCGGTCGGGCGGCTCTGGACCGGCGTGGCCGGGGTACTGGCCGTGGTGGCGGGCGGCGCGGTCATCGCGGGCCACGCCCGCCACCTGGCGGCGGTCGGCGCTGCCGTGGCACCGGACCGGCACGCGCAGGATGCGTATTTGTTTCAGGCGGTTGCTCCGGGGGCGCGCTTCGTGGTGGGCGACAAGCCGGGCGTGCGCATCGACGGGCGGTTTGTGA
>DASRUW010000095.1:0-2480 GCA_035655255.1 Telluria sp.
GTGGCGGACGGACGCCTGCGCGAGCGCACGGTCGCTATCGGCCAGCGCAACCAGGAGGAAGCGCAACTGGAGGGCGGCCTGGCCAAGGGCGCGACCATCGTGCGCTTTCCCACCAACGAGCTGCGCGACGGCATGCGGGTCAAGGTGCAGGATTCCCGCGAGAACTAACACGCCGCATGCCGCGCCCGTTTGCGCTAGATCACGGACCATGCGTCAAGGAGCGTCATAAGCTGGATCGGACAGGAGGCTGGGACGATCATGACGAATTCCGAACTGCACGAACCCGTGAGCGAGCTGGTCTGGCGCCAGCGCTACCGCCTCACCGAGAACGGCCACGCGGCCGAACCCAATATCGAAGCGACCTGGGAACGGGTGGCGCTGAGCCTGGCGGACGTGGAAACGGCCGAACGTGACGCCTGGCGGCGGCGCTTCTACGACGCGCTCCACCATTTCCGCTTCCTGCCGGCCGGCCGGATTCTCGCCGGCGCGGGCAGCCACCGGCCGCGCACCCTGTTCAATTGCTTCGCCAGCGGGCAGCTCCACGACTCCGTGGGCGGCATCTTCGGCGCCCTGACCGAGGCCATGCTGACCCTGCAGGCGGGCGGCGGCGTCGGCATCGACTTTTCGCCCTTGCGCCCCCACGGGACGATGGCCGAGCGTGGCGGCACGACCGCGTCCGGCCCGGTGTCCTTTCTCCACATCTGGGATCACGCGTGCGGCGTGATGGGTTCGACGCGGCCGCGCCAGGGCGCCATGCTCGCGGCCCTGCGCTGCGACCACCCGGACATCGAGGCCTTCATCGACGCGCGCCGGCATGCGAACGGCTTGCGCCACTTCACGCTCTCCGTATTGGTCACCGACGCCTTTCTCGATGCGGTGGAGCGGGGCGCCGACTTCCCCCTCGTGTTTCCGCTCGGCGCGCGCAAGCCGGCGCCGGGGGTGGCCGTGATCGACCGCGTGCTGCCGGGGGCGGACGGCGCGCAGCCCTGCGCGGTCACGCGCCTGGTCGATGCGCGCAGCCTGTGGAATCGCCTGACCGCGGCCGCCGTGGAGACGGGCGATCCGGGCGTACTCTTCATCGACCGCATCGAGCGCTTGAACAACCTGTACTACGACGAGCACATCGCCACCACCAATCCCTGCGGCGAGGCGCCGCTGCCGCCGCATGCGGCCTGCAATCTCGGCTCGATCAACCTGGCCGCCTTCGTGCACGACGCCTATGGCGCGCACCCGCGCCTCGACCTGGACGCCATCTCCACGACGGCGGCCGTGGCCACGCGCATGCTGGACGACGTGCACGAGGCATCGGTGTTTCCGCTCAAGCTGCAGGAGCATGCGGCGCGGCGGGCGCGCCGCATCGGCCTGGGCGTCACCGGCCTGGCCGACGCGCTGGCGATGCTGGGCCTGCGCTACGACAGCGCGGACGCCCGGCAGGTCGCGGCGGCCGCCATGCGCACCGTGTGCCACGCTGCCTACCGCGCATCGACGCTGCTGGCGCAGGAGAAGGGCGTCTTTCCCGCCTACCGTCCCGAGAAATATCTCGAAGCGCCGTTCATCCAGGAGCTGCCGCCCGACATCCGCGAAGGCATCCGCCGCCACGGCATCCGCAACAGCCACCTGACCGCGATCGCGCCCGCCGGGTCGATCAGCGTGGCCGCCAACAACGTCTCCTGCGGCATCGCCCCGATCCGTCTCCTGCATGGACACCGGCGCGTGGCCGGGGCCGGACGTATCGCCGTGCGCGATTTCGCCTTCGCCGAATTCCGCGCCCTGATCGGCGAGGACGCCGAGCCGCCGGCCGCGCTGGCGGAGGCGGGCACTGTGGGCGCCGCCGAACAGCTGGCGATGATGGCCGCCTTGCAGCCCTTCGTGGACCAGGCCATTTCCAACACCGTCTGGCTCAATCCGGAGGCGAGCGCCGAAGATTGCCGCACCCTGTACCGCGACGCGTATCGCCTCGGACTGAAAGGCTGCGCCGTGTATCGCCCGGCGGCGGAACCGGAACACTGACATGCCGGCGCCAGCGGTCGTCCACAACGCCGATCTCGCCAACGTGATGCGCGAGATCGCGGACCTGCTGGAGATCAAGGGCGGCAATCCCTTCCGCATCCGCGCCTACCGCAACCTGGCGCGCACCCTCGATGCGCTCGGCCCGAGCGTGCAGACCATGCTGGCCGAGCAGCGTGACCTGGACGAGCTGCCCGGCGTCGGCCCCGACCTCGCCGGCAAGCTGGCGGAGATCGTCCGCACCGGCAGCTGCGCATTGCGCGAACAATTGCTGGCCGAGCTGCCGGCCGGCTTGCACACCCTCCTGAGCATTCCCGGCATCGGCCCGCGCAAGGTGATGGCCCTGTACCGCGAGCTCGGCATCCACAACCTGGACCAGCTGGCCGCGGCCGCGCGCGACGGCAGCCTGTGCTCGGTGCGCGGCTTCGGCGAGCACGCCGCCCAGCGTATCCTGGAGAACCTGCAGAGCCGCC
>DASRUW010000096.1:0-11108 GCA_035655255.1 Telluria sp.
CGGTATCCACAAGCGCGGCTGGGTCGCCGAGCCGCGCCTGCTGTGGGAAGTCAAAGGGCCGGACGAACGCTGGAACTTCGACCTGCATGCGGCGGCGGCGATGGGCGACCGCGCCATCAACCGCTACTTCTACGAGGTGGCGCCGGCATATGCGACTTCCGCGCGGCCGGAATTTGCCGCCAGGGCCGGCTTGATCGAATGGCGCCTCGGCGCCAGCGGATCGTGGAGAATCGGGCGCGACCTGCGGCTGTATGCCTACACGCGCTACGAGAACTTTGCCGCGGCGGCGAACGCTGCCAGCCCGCTGCACCTGCGCGGGCACGGGTTCGCGGGAGGCGTCGGGGTATCCTGGGTTCTGGCGCGCTCCTCCGAGCGGGCCCCAAACTGAATGCCTGCCCGCGTGGCCTGTCAGCGCGACTTCACGAAGGGTTTGCCGATCGCCTTCGGCGCGACCGACTTGGCCATCAGGCCGGCCAGCACGATCACCGTGACGACGTAGGGAATCATCTGGATCAGCGAGCCGGGGAGGCGGCCGACCAGCGGCAGGTCCACGCCTTCCATCTGGATTTGCAGGGCGTTGAAGAAGGCGAACATCACGCAGCCCATGGCCGTGTAGGCGGGCCGCCAGTTGCCGAAGACGAGGGCGGTCAGGGCCAGGTAGCCCGCGCCGGCCGACATGTCGCGCAGGAAGAAGCCGCTCTGCACGATCGACAGGTAGGCGCCCGAGAACGCACACAGCAGGCCCGCCAGGAACATGGCCAGGTAGCGGGTGCGTTCCACCGACACGCCGGCCGCGTCGGCCGCGTGCGGGTTCTCGCCGCAGGCGCGCAGGCGCAGGCCGAAGCGGCTGTGGTACACGACCCAGTGCACGATCGGGATCAGCGCGAAAGCGGCATACACGAGGATCGACTGCCCGCCGATCAGCTTGCGGTAGAACCAGCCCAGGAAGGGCACGTCCTTCAGCGCGGCGGCGCCGGGCAGCACGATGTCGTGCAGGCGGAAGTCGCCCAGGTCCGGCGTGCGTCCGCCCTGTTGGAAGAAGTACTGGGCCAGCACGAAGGTCAGGCCGCTCATGGCGATGTTGATGGCGATGCCGGCCACCAGCTGGTTGCCCTTCTGGGTGATGCTGACAAAGCCCTGCAGCAGGCCGATGAGGGACGACACGGCGACCGCGGCGGCCACGCCGTACCACGGATTCTGCGTGGTGTAGGCGACGGCGGCGGAGACGAAGGCGCTGGCGAGGATCTTGCCTTCGAGCGCGAGGTCGATCACGCCGCTGCGTTCGGCGAACAGGCCCGCCATGGCCGCGAACAGCAGCACCGGCGCGTTGCGGACGGTGGAGACCAGGATGCTGGCAATGTGGAAGTCGTCAAGCATGGTCATGCCTTGCGAAGGTTAATCAGCTTCAGGAGCGCGGGCGCGTACAGGTTCTCCATCGCGCCGCAGAACAGGATGATGAGGCCCTGGATGAAGATGAAGGTCTCGACCGGGATGTTCGGCTTTTCCAGCGACAGGTCGAAGCCGCCCTGGATCAGCGCGCCGAACAGCACCGACGACAGGAAGATGCCGACCGGGTGCTGGCGTCCCATCAGCGCGATGGCGATGCCGACGAAGCCGGCTCCGGCCGGGAAGTTCAGGCTCAGGTAGTGGGTCGAGCCGAGGATCGAATTGACGGAGGCCAGGCCCGCCAGGGCGCCGGAGATCAGCATGGTCACGATGATCATGCGGCTGATCTTCACGCCCGCGTAGTGGGCCGCGCTCTGGTTCAGCCCCGTGGCGCGCAGCTCGTAGCCCCAGGCCGAACGCCACACGGCGACGCCGTAGACGACCAGCGCGGCGATGGCGATCAAAAAGCTCACGTTCAGCGGGCTCTCTTCGCCCAGCGCCGGGAGCAGCGCGTTCAGGCGCGGCATGAAGGCAGCGTCCGCGAACACGCGCGAAGCGGGATTCTGCTCGCCCTCCGGGATCAGGTACTTCACGATCACGAAGTTCATCAGGTTCGCGGCGATAAAGTTGAACATGATGGTCGTGACGACGATGTGGCTGCCGCGCTTGGCCTGCAGGTAGCCGGGCAGCCACGCCCACAGAGCGCCGAAAGCCGCTGCGCCGAGCATAGCCAACGGGATTAAGGTCCAGGATGGGAGCGCGGCATCCAAGTTGATCATTACCACCGTCAGCCCCAGGCCGCCCACGTACATCTGGCCTTCCGCACCGATGTTGAACAGGCCCGCCTTCATCGCGATCGACACCGCGAGACCCGTGAAGATGTAGGTCGAAGCGTAGAACAGGGTATAGGCCAGGCCTTCCGGATTGACCACGGCGCTGTTGACGAGGATGCGCAGCGAATCGAGCGGATCCTCGCCCAGCAGGTGGATCACGAGCGCCGCCACCAGCAGCGCCGACAGCAGGTTCAGGACGGGCAGGGCGAAAGCCGTGGCCCAGCGTGGCAGTTCGGTTGTCTTCATGATTTGTGCAAGCCCCCCATCAGGAGGCCGATACGGGTCGTATCGAATTCCTCGATCTTCAATTCGCCGGTGATGCGTCCGCCCGACATGACCACGATGCGGTCGGCCAGGGCGCGCACTTCCTCCAGTTCGACGGAGACCAGCAGGATCGCCACGCCTTCGTCGCGCATCTTGAGCAGCTGGGTGTGGATCGACTCGATGGTGCCGATGTCGACGCCGCGGGTCGGCTGGCCGACCAGCATCAGCTTGGGCGCCGCCGCCACTTCGCGCGCGATCACCACCTTCTGCTGGTTGCCGCCGGAGAGTAGGCCGATGCGCAGGTCCGGGTTGTTCGGCCGCACGTCGAAGGCCTTGAGCAGGCCGGCGCAGCGCTCCTTGATGGCCTTGAAGTCGAACAGGCCCCAGCGGTTCTTCACCTGGTCCTGGTAGCCGAACACGGTGTTCTGTTCGACCGAGAAGTCCTTGATCACGCCGTCGCGCAGGCGGTCTTCCGGCACGTGGCCGATGCCGAGGCGGCGCAGCACCTTGGGCAGGCCGTCGGCGTCGGCGCGGCCCGCGAAGGGCAGGTCCTGGCCCAGGAAGCGCACGGTGCCGCCGGTGGGCAGGCGCATGCCGGACAGGATCTCCATCAACTCGCTCTGGCCGTTGCCGGACACGCCGGCGATGGCGACGATCTCGCCCGCGCGCAGCGAGAAGCGGATGTCGTCGAGCAGCTTGACCTTGCCGGCGTCTTCCAGCTGCAGGCCGTCGACTTCGAGCACGGTCGCGCCCGGGTTGTAGGCGGCGCGCGGCAGCTCGTTCTGGATCGGGCGGCCCACCATCAGGCGCGCCAGTTCCTCTTTCGACGTGTCGGCCGTGACCACGGCGCCGGCCACGCGGCCCGCGCGCATCACGGTCACGTTATCGGTGATCTCCATGATCTCGCCCAGCTTGTGGGTGATCAGGATGATGGTCTTGCCCTGCTCCTTGAACAGACGCAGGATCTCGAACAGCGACGCGGTCTCCTGCGCGGTCAGCACGGCGGTCGGCTCGTCCAGGATCAGGATCTCGGCGCTGCGGTAGATCTGCTTGAGGATCTCGACGCGCTGCTGGGCGCCGACGGACAGGTCTTCGATCTTCGCCAGCGGATCGAGCTGCAGGTTGTAGCGCTCGCAGATCTCGCGCAGCTTGGTTTCCACTGCCGCGCGCTGCGCGGCCAGCTTGAAGCCGCCCTCGCTGCCCAGCATCACGTTGTCCAGCACGGTGAAGTTATCGACCAACATGAAGTGCTGGTGCACCATGCCGATGCCGAGCGCGATCGCCTCGTGGCTGGTGCGGATGGAGCGTTCCTGGCCGTCGATCAGCAACTGGCCGCTGTCGGCGTTGTAGTAGCCGTACAGGATGCTCATGAGGGTCGACTTGCCGGCGCCGTTCTCTCCGATCACGCCGTGGATGGTGCCCTTGGCGATCGAGAAGCTGACGTCCGCATTCGCCTGCACGGCCCCGAAGGCCTTGCTGATATTGCGAAATTCAACAGCTGGCTGCATAGGTAGTGAGTAGTGAAAGCGCGCCGGCAGGCAGAGCCCGAGCGGCGCGCTGTGGCGTGACGTGGTGGGATCAGACCGGGCAGGAGCCGGTCGCGCGCGAGTCGATGACCTTGATCTTGCCGTTGACGATCGCGGCCTTCGCTTCGTTGACCTTCTTCTCGATTTCCGGCGTGACGACCTTGCGGTTGTCCTGGTCCAGGGCCCAGTCCACGCCGCCTTCCTTCAGGCCCTTGTGGGTGGTGCCGGCGGTCCAGGTGCCGTTCTTCATCTTCATGAATTCGTCGTAGATGGCGTTATCCACGTGCTTGACCATGGAGGTCAGCATGGTGCCCGGATGGAGGTAGTTCTGGTTCGAGTCCACGCCGATGGCGAGCTTGCCTTTTTCCTTGGCCTGCTGCAGCGTGCCCATGCCCGAGCCGCCCGCCACCGCGAACACGACGTCCACGCCGCGGTCGAACTGCGCGCGCGCCAGTTCGCCGCCCTTGGCCGGATCGTTCCAGGCCGCGGCGGTGGTGCCGACCATGTTGGAGAACACTTCGACCTTCTTGTTGGTGGCCTTGGCGCCTTGCGCGTAGCCGCACGAGAAGGCGCGGATCAGGGGGATGTCCATGCCGCCCACGAAGCCGATCTTCTTGGACTTGGAAGCGATGGCGGCGGCCACGCCGACCAGGTAGGAGCCTTCCTCTTCCTTGAACACGACCGAGTTCACGTTGGCGCCGGGCGCCTCGCCGTCGATCAGCACGAAGCGGGTCTTGGGGAATTCCTTGGACACCTTGGCCACCGACTTCGCCTGCGAGAAGCCGACCGCAGCGATCAGGTCCATGTGCTTGCGCGCCAGGCCGCGCAGCACCTGCTCCGATTGCGTGTCGGACGAGGCCTGGGCCTCGAAGTAGCCGATGTTGGTCTCTTTCTTGAAGCGCGCGGCGCCTTCGGCGGCGGACTGGTTGAAGGACTTGTCGAACTTTCCGCCCGCGTCGTACACGATGGCGAGCTTGGGCTCGGCGGCTGCCGCGGCAGCCGATGCGCACAGCGCGGAAACGAGGATGCAGAGGTGCTTGAGTGTCATGTAGGGACTCCTGGGAATTCCGTTATTGTACCCGGCTAACTTGTCAAAGCCAGCAAATTGCGGTGGGCCTGTTCGAATTGTCGCAGGCCTGCGGACAGCAGGTCGTTACCAATTGTGTCGAGGTCGATGCCGTGCCGCGCGAGCTGCGTTATTACAGTGCGCGCCTGGTCTTCCGAACCGGCCAGGGTGGGCTGCGCCTGGCCGTGGTCGCGGAAGGCGGCGAGGGTCGGGCCGGGAACGGTGTTGACCGTGTCCGGGCCGATCAGCTGCTCGACGTAGGTAACGTCGCGCATGGCGGGATCCTTGGTGCCGGTGCTGGCCCACAGCAGCCATTGCGGCGTGGCGCCGAAGGCTGCGAATACGCCGAAGCCGGCGTCGGCGCGCCAGTCGGCGTAGGCCAGGCGGGCCTGGGCGATGGCGGCCTGTCCGCGCAGGTGGGCGGCCGCCGCGGGCAGCAGCGCGTCCACCGCCGCGTCGACGCGCGAGATGAAGACGCTCGCCACGCTGGCGATGCGCTGCACCGACAGCTTCGCTTCCAGCCGGCGCGCCAGGCCGCGCCGGTGCGCCGCGCGCACGGCGGCCAGCTGGCGCTGGGTGAAGATGAGGGTCACGTTGACGTTGATGCCGGCGTAGATCACTTCCTCCAGCGCGGCGATGCCGGCCGCCGTGGCGGGAATCTTGATCATTGCGTTCGGCTTGCCGATGGCGGCCCACAGGCGCCGGGCGGCGGCCACGGTGCCGGCTGTGTCGTGTGCCAGTTCGGGCGAGACTTCGAAGCTGACGAAACCGGCGCGCGCGTCGCTCCGCGCGTACAGCGGCGCGAACAGGTCGCAGGCCAGGCGCACGTCGGGCAGCACCAGGGCTTCGAAGCGGCATTCCGGATCGGCGTGCAGGGCGCGCACGGCAGGGAAGGCCGCGCGGTAGGTGTCGCTCTGGAGCGCCTGGTGGAAGATGGCCGGGTTCGAGGTCACGCCCTGGATGCCGTCGTCCTCGATCAGACGCGCCAGTTCGCCGGAGGCGAGCAGGTCGCGCGACAGGTTATCGAGCCAGATCTGCTGGCCCAGGGCAGCCACGGCTTGCAGCCGGCTGGCGGTGGCGCTGGTAGTCGTCATGTCTCTGTGGCACGGATGCAACGGCGGGATTGTTGTGTGAATCACACGGTTTCGCCGTCGCCGGGCTTGTTGTCGTTCTGGCTTCCCAGTGAGAGCTGGAAAGGCGGAAAGGAAGACTATGCAACAGCCCGCATACATAGGGCAAATATGTTTTTTCTTTCCTATTTATATGAACATTGAATAAATTTCGTGTGACCCATCTGTCAATTTTCCCATGCTAGGATGACTAATTCTTGGCCATAACTTTAATAACGAAGGGAACCTCAATGTCGAAATTCACCCTGCTGGCGGCAGCTATCGCCAGTGCTTTTCCAGTCATCGCCTTTGCCCAGGACGCCGCCAAGCCGGCCGACGACACCAAGGCCCAGAGCGGCCAGCTCGAGACCGTGATCGTGACCGCGCAGCGCCGCGCGGAGAACATCAAGGACGTGCCGATGGCGATCACCACCCTCAAGGGCGAGAAGTTGGACACGCTCACCTCGGGCGGCGCGGACATCCGTTTCCTGGCCGGCCGTTCGCCGTCGCTGAACGTGGAGTCGGACTTCGGCCGTTCCTTCCCGCGCTTTTACATCCGCGGCCTGGGCAACACCGACTTCGACCTGAACGCGTCCCAGCCGGTCGGCCTGGTGTACGACGACGTCGTGCTTGAATCGCCCATGCTGAAGGGCTTCCCGGTGTTCGACATCGACCAGGTCGAGGTGCTGCGTGGCCCGCAGGGCACGCTGTTCGGCCGTAACTCCCCGGCCGGCGTGATCAAGTTCGATTCGGCCAAGCCGGTCGACCGCTTCGAAGGCTACGCCGTGGCCGGCATCGGCAACTACCGCGCGGTGAACCTGGAGGGCGCCCTCAATATCCCCCTGAGCCAGGAATGGGCGATGCGCGTGTCCCTGCTGTCCCAGCATCGCGACGACCGCGTCCACAACGACCGGCCGAACGCGCCGGTGAAAGACTTCGAAGGCTACGACGACAGCGCGGCCCGCATCCAGCTGCAGTATAAGACGCGCGATTTCAGCGCCTTGTTCAACGTGCACCGCCGCGACATGAACGGCAACGCGACCCTGTTCCGCGCCGGTATCATCAAGAAGGGCACCAACGACCTGGTCGACGGCTTCCGCTACGACTGGTACCCCACCGATGGCGGCAACAAGCAGACCCTGACCAACAACGGCGCCAGCATCCGCCTGAAATGGAACCTGGACGACCTGACCATCCATTCCATCACCGGCGTCGAGCGCGCGACCTTCTACAGCTACGGCGACGTGGACGGCGGCTACGGCTGCTCGCTGTTCTGCGCCAAGCCGAATCAGCCGACCGGCCCGTACGGCGCCTTCATCCCGTTCACGGCGGAGACGGCGGACGGCATGCCTGACCACAAGCAGGTCACGCAGGAATTCCGCGTCGAGTCCAACTACAAGGGCGCGCTGCAGTGGATCGGCGGCCTGTACTACTTCAAGGAAGACATCCAGGTCGACAGCTTCAACTTCGACACCCAGAACGGCAACAACCAGCATGGCTACGCGGTGCAGCACCAGCACGCCAAGGCATGGGCGGCATTCGGCTCGGTGAACTACGCCGTCAACGACCAGTTCAAGATTCGCGCCGGCGTGCGCTACACGGACGACAAGAAGGACTTCGATGCGTCGCGCCTGGTGAACCCGGGCGACAATGGCCCGGGCGTGGGCCCGCTCACCGCGCACCCGAGCGCCACCAACACCAGCTGGGACCTGTCGGGCACGTATGAGCTGTCCAAGGACACCAACCTGTTCGCCCGCGCCGCCACCGGCTACCGCGCGCCGTCGATCCAGGGCCGCATCCTGTTCGCGGACACCATCTCGGTGGCCAGCTCCGAGCATGCGACCTCGTTCGAGGCCGGCATCAAGCAGGATCTGTTCAACCGCCGCGCGCGCCTGTCGGCCAGCGTGTTCCACTACGAAGTCAAGGATCTGCAGCTGACCGCGGGCAGCGGCTCGGTCAACCAGAACCGCCTGGTGAACGCGAAGAAGGCCGTGGGCCAGGGCGCGGAACTGGACTTCCAGGCGATCCTGTCCGACGAATGGCGCGCCACCCTCGGCGCCAGCTACAACGACACCGAGATCCGCGATCCGAGCCTGTTCGTGGCCTACTGCGGCAACGCGGGCTTCAACAACGGCCAGAGCGGCTGCACGGTGACCGATCCGTCCGGTCCTTTCGCCGGCACTGCGAACATCGACGGCAATCCGCTGCCGCGCGCTCCGAAATGGGAAACCAACTTCACGCTGCGCTATTCGCGTCCGGTTGGCGACGGCGAGTTCTACGCGCTGACCGACTGGGCGTACCGCAGCGAGTACAACATGTTCCTGTACGAAGCCAAGGAATACCGCGCCAAGTCGCTGCTGGAAGGCGGCCTGCGCCTGGGCTACAAGTGGAACGACGGGAAGTATGAAGTCACCGCTTTCGCGCGCAACATCACCGACAAGCAGCAGATCGTCGCCGCGATCGACTTCAACAACCTGACCGGTATCGTCAACGAGCCGCGCACGCTCGGCGTGCAGTTCCGCGCCAACTTCTGACGCGCGTCGTTCAGCGCTGCCGTTCGCGGTAGGCGCTGCGGATCGCCCCGGCCATGGCCACCATGGCCGGGGTGGGACGGCCCTTGGCCAGATGCAGATGGATCGCCATCTCGGGCAAGGGCGGCAGTCCCGCTTCCTCTCCCAATAATTCCAGGTCGGCCGGCACGGTCGAAGCCAGCCAGGCGGTCACCGCCAGGTCGGCGCGCACGGTCACGTTGGTCGCTTCCACGCTGGCGTTGTCGAATACCTGGCGCCAGCGGATGTGCGCGTGCTGCAAGGCCGCGAAGACGAGCGGCCGGAACACGCAGGTGTCGGACACCAGGCAGACCGGCAGCGGGCGCTTCGCGAACGCGCGTCCCGCGCGCATGCCGACCCACGCGAGGCGGTCGACCATCAGGCGCTCGCCGCCGCGCGCACCCAGCGCCTGCTCCAGCAGGGCCAGATCCAGCTTGCCGCTGGCCAGGGCTTTGCGCAAGTCGTTGGAGGAGCCGGACACCAGGCTCACCTCGACCTCCGGGTAGCCGTGCGCGAACTGCTGCAGCACCGGCGCCATGTGGGTGCCGACCAGGTCGTACGGAAGGCCCAGGCGCAGCGGGCCGCGTACGTCGGGCTGGGTCATTTCGGACACCAGGGCGTCGTTCAGGGCGATCAGCTGGGCCGCCTTGCCGACCAGGCGCCGACCGGCCGCCGTCGGCGCGAGACGGCGCGGCTCGCGTTCCAGCAAGGGGTGGCCGAAGGCCTCTTCGAGCCGCTTGATCTGCTGGCTGACCGCGCCCTGCGTCAGGTGCAGGCGCGCCGCGGCTTCCGTCATCGAGCCGGATTCGACGACGTACAGAAAACTGCGCAGCAGGGCAAGGTCGATATTCATTAGCGTTCCTAATGCTTGTCATTATAAACATTAGCTTGGCTATTGGATTAGTCCAGGACTAGAGTGAATCCTTTTCCCTGGAGGACCGCCATGCATACCATCCGCCCGCTCGACACCCTCGCCATGCTGCAGGAGACCTGGTCTCCCCGCGTGCTGGCCGAACTCAATGGCCAGTACCTCAAGGCCGCCAAGCTGGAAGGGGAATTCGTCTGGCACACGCACGCCGACGAGGACGAACTGTTCATCGTCCTGTACGGCACACTCCACAT
Organism: Telluria sp.; assembly: GCA_035655255.1. GTDB lineage: Bacteria > Pseudomonadota > Gammaproteobacteria > Burkholderiales > Burkholderiaceae_D > Telluria. The sequence goes on from DASRUW010000096.1 coordinate 9,856, forward strand.
CGCGCTCGAACAGGGCGAATTGGTGCTGCAGGCCGGCGAATGCGCTGTCGTCCCGCGCGGCGTCCCGCACAAGCCCTGGTGCGAAGGCGAATGCGGCATCCTGCTGCTGGAACCGGTCGCCACCCGCCACACCGGCGCGGACGACGGGCCGCGCACCGTGCCGATCGAACGCCAGCTGGCTTGATGATTGCCGCGTAAAGATGGTAACTTGCAGTTTTCGACTACGAAGGACTGCCGCGCCATGAGCACCACCGAAATCTTCCTGATCGCCATGCTGATCATCTTCACGATTCCATGGCTGATCTGGCGGATCGGGAAGACCGACTACTTCGCTCCGCTGGTGGTCGTGCAGATCCTGACCGGCATCGTGCTCGGTCCCGGCATCCTCGGACGCGCCTTCCCCGGCTACTATCATTTCGTGTTCAACCCGCAGGTGGTCGGCGCCCTGAACGGCATCGCCTGGTGGGCCGTCATGCTGTTCGTGATGATCGCCGGCGTCGAACTGGACCTGGGCAAGGCGCGCCTGCACTTGCGCGAGAGTACGATCACGGCCGGCCTCGCGCTCGGCACCCCGCTGGCCGCCGGCTGCGCCGTCGCGCTGGTGATGCTCGGCCAGCCGGGCTGGATCGGCGCCGCCGCGCAGGGCTGGCAGTTCGTGCTCGGCATCGGCATGGCCTGCGCCGTCACCGCGCTGCCCATCCTGATCCTCCTGATGGAGAAGCTCGAGATCCTGCGCCAGCCGATCGGCCAGCGCATCCTGCGCTATGCGAGCCTGGACGACGTGGCCATCTGGGGCGTGCTGGCCGTGATCCTGATGGACTGGGACCGGGTCGGCCGCCAGCTCGGCTTCCTGTTCGCGTTCGCGCTGGCCGCCATCGCCTGCCGCCGCCTGATGGCGTGGCTCGAAGAGGGGGACCGCTGGCCCGCGAGCCTGGTCTGGCTGGCCGCCTGCGCCTTCGCCGCCGACTGGGCCGGCCTGCACTTCATGGTCGGCGCCTTCCTGGCCGGCGCGGTCCTCGACGCGCACTGGTTCGACCAGCGTAAGATGGACCAGCTGCGCCACCATGTGCTGCTGGTGATGATGCCGGTCTTCTTCCTCTCCACCGGCCTGAAGACCAACTGGGCGCTGGGCGGCGTGGCCGTGCTGGTCGCCGCGGCGGCCCTGCTGGCGGCCTCGGTGGCCGGCAAGCTCGCGGGCGTGCGCCTGGCCGGCCGTATCCTGGGCTGGGCCCAAGGGGAGGCATCCATCATCG
>DASRUW010000097.1:0-2715 GCA_035655255.1 Telluria sp.
GACGGCGAACCCTTCCGCACCGTGCGCCCGGCGATCCAGGACAACGGTCTGATCGGCGATCTGCTGCAGAGCAAGGTGGTGATCGAGGGCAAGCAGCCCGAGCAGCAGAGCATCTGGAGCCAGCTGCTGGTGGCCAGTTTCCCGATCCTGGTGATCATCGCCGTGTTCATGTTCTTCATGCGCCAGATGCAGGGCGGCGGCGGTGGCCGCGGCGGGCCGATGAGCTTCGGCAAGAGCAAGGCGCGCCTGTTGTCCGAGGACCAGGTGAAGACCACCCTGGCCGACGTCGCCGGTTGCGACGAGGCCAAGGAGGAGGTCGGCGAGCTGGTCGAGTTCCTCCGCGATCCGGGCAAGTTCCAGCGCCTCGGCGGGCGCATCCCGCGCGGCGTGCTGATGGTCGGCCCGCCCGGTACCGGCAAGACCCTGCTGGCCAAGGCCATCGCTGGCGAGGCCAAGGTGCCGTTCTTCACCATTTCCGGTTCCGACTTCGTCGAGATGTTCGTCGGCGTCGGCGCCTCGCGCGTGCGCGACATGTTCGAGCAGGCCAAAAAGCACGCGCCGTGCATCATCTTCATCGACGAGATCGACGCGGTCGGTCGGCATCGCGGCGCCGGCCTCGGCGGCGGGCATGACGAGCGCGAGCAGACCCTCAACCAGCTGCTGGTGGAGATGGACGGCTTCGAGATGAACGACGGCATCATCGTGATCGCCGCCACCAACCGTCCGGACGTGCTCGACCCGGCGCTGCTGCGTCCGGGGCGCTTCGACCGCCAGGTGGTGGTCGGCCTGCCGGACGTGCGCGGCCGCGAGCAGATCCTCAAGGTGCACATGCGCAAGGTGCCGCTGGGTGACGACGTCGAGCCTTCGGTGATCGCCCGCGGCACCCCCGGCTTCTCCGGTGCCGACCTGGCCAACCTGGTCAACGAGGCCTCGCTGTTCGCCGCGCGCAACGGCAAGCGCATCGTCGAGATGAAGGAGTTCGAGCTGGCGAAGGACAAGATCATGATGGGCGCCGAGCGCCGCTCCATGGTCATGACCGAGGACGAGAAGCTGATGACCGCCTATCACGAGTCCGGCCACGCCATCCTCGGCTGCCTGTTCCCGTCCGACCCGGTGCACAAGGTCACCATCATCCCGCGCGGCCGCGCGCTGGGCGTGACCATTTCCCTGCCGGAGCGCGACCACCACGGTTACAGCCGCATCTGGCTGCACAACAAGCTGAAGATGATCTTCGGCGGGCGTATCGCCGAGGAAATCATCTTCGGCCACGACAGGGTCACCAACGGCGCCACCGGCGACATCGGCCAGGCCAGCCGCATCGCGCGGACCATGGTCACCCAGTGGGGCATGTCCGACAAGCTGGGCTTCCTGTCCTACGCCGAGGAGGATGAAGAGGTGTTCCTCGGCCGTGGCGGCAGCCGCGGCAGCAACGTGTCGGCGGAAACCGCGCGGCTGATCGATGCCGAGGTGCGCGCGGTGATCGATGGCAACTACGCCCAGGCCGAGCAGGCCCTGCGCGATAACCTCGACAAGCTGCATGCCATGGCCGGGGCGCTGATGAAGTACGAGACCATCGATGCCGAGCAGGTCGCCGACATCATGGACGGTCGCGAGCCGCGCGAGCCCAAGGGCTGGAACGATAGCGGCAGCGGCTCCTCGGGCAGCAGCGCCAAGCCCCAGGAGGCCGCTCCGCGTGCCGACAAACCGATCGGCGGCCCTGCCGGAGAGCATTGATTTTTCGATGAGCATGCGTTCCTTCCGTGGCCGGCTGCCGTGTGGCAGCCGGCTGCTCGATCTGGCCCGTCCGCAGGTGATGGGGATCCTCAACGTCACCCCCGATTCGTTTTCCGACGGTGGTCGCCACAACCAGCGGGATGCCGCCCTGCGCCATGCCGAGGCGATGGTGCGCGCTGGCGCTACCCTGATCGACATCGGTGGCGAGTCGACCCGTCCCGGCGCGCCGCCGGTGTCCGAGCAGGAAGAGCTGGAGCGGGTCTGTCCGGTGGTCGAGGCGGTTGCCCGCGAGCTGGATGTCGTCATCTCCGTGGATACCTCCACTGCCGCGGTGATGCGCGAGTCGGCGCGCCTCGGCGCCGGGCTGATCAACGACGTGCGTTCGCTGCAGCGCCCCGGTGCCCTGGCGGCCGCCGCCGCCAGTGGCCTGGCGGTGTGCCTGATGCACATGCGCGGCGAGCCGACCACCATGCAGGATGATCCGCAGTACCCGGACATCCACGCCGAGGTGCGCGACTTCCTGGCCGAGCGCCTGGCCGCTTGCGAGGCTGCCGGCATCGCCCGCGAGCGCCTCGTGCTGGACCCGGGCTTCGGTTTCGCCAAGACCCTGGAGCACAACCTGCGCCTGTTCCAGCGGATGGAGCGGCTGCACGACTTCGGCCTGCCGCTGCTGGTCGGGGTTTCGCGCAAGAGCATGATCGGCAAGGTGCTGGACCGGCCGGTGGGCGAGCGGCTGTATGGCAGCCTGGCCCTGGCGGCCCTGGCCGTGGCCAAGGGCGCCCAGATCGTGCGGGTGCACGATGTGGCTGAGACTATGGATGTGGTTCGTATGATCGCCGCCGTGGAATGGGCGGAATGAAGCAAGAAGAGAGGCTGGAAAACAGGATGGCTAGAAAGTATTTCGGCACCGACGGTATTCGCGGCCGCGTCGGCGAGTTCCCGATCACTCCCGAATTCGTGCTCAAGCTGGGCTGGGCCGCC
>DASRUW010000098.1:0-8231 GCA_035655255.1 Telluria sp.
GGTCGCGGCGATCTTGCGGCCGATGTGGCCGGACTTGCCGATGCCGGAGACGACCACGCGCCCGTGGCAGCCCAGCAGCAGTGCCACGGCGCGCGCGACGGCGTCGTCCGTGACCAGGCGCGCCTGCAGCGCCTGCATGGCCGCGGTCTCGATGTCCAGCGTCTCGCGCGCCATCTCCATGGCCCGGCGCATGACGCCGGCGTCGAAACCCTGCGCGGCGGAATTTTGATCGGTTACACTCATGGACGGCAGTATAAACGAAATGGGCAAGCAAAAAACTTGCCAGACCTAAAAACCCGCCAGGAGGATCACGCGACGATGTTTTCCGGACTCGAACTCACCCTCCTGCTGCTCACGTTTGCCGTGCTCGGGGTGGTGGCGTTCCGGACCCTGCATCTGCCACCCATGCTCGGCTACCTGGCCGTCGGTATCCTGATCGGGCCGCACGCCCTCGGCCTCGCGGAGAACAACGCCATCACCCACCAGCTGGGCGAAATCGGCGTCGTGTTCCTGATGTTCAGTATCGGCCTCGAGTTCTCCCTGCCCCAGCTCATGGCGATGCGCCGCATCGTGTTCGGCCTCGGGCTGGCCCAGGTGGTGGCGACCATCGCCTTTTCCATGCTGCTCGGGTGGATCGCGGCGCACCAGGCGAGCGGCATGTTCAGCCTGTCCTGGCAGGGCAGCTTCGCGCTGGGCGGGGCGCTCGCCATGTCGTCCACCGCCATCGTGTCCAAGATGCTGACCGAACGGCTTGAGCTGGAAAGCCAGCACGGACGCAAGATCGTCGGCATCCTGCTGTTCCAGGACCTGGCCGTGGTGCCGCTGCTGATCCTGATTCCTTCCCTGGGCAGCGACCCGAAGGCCCTGGCCATGACCCTCGGCCTGGCCGGCGCCAAGGCCGCGGTGGTGCTGCTGGTGCTGCTGTTCGCCGGGCAGCCGCTGCTCAAGCGCTGGTTCAACGTGGTCGTCAAGCGGCGCTCGCAGGAGCTATTCATGCTGAACCTCCTGCTGGTCACGCTGGGCGCGGCCTGGATCACGGAGCGCGCCGGCCTGTCGCTGGCCCTGGGCGCGTTCGTGGCCGGCATGCTGATCTCCGAGACGCCCTACAAGCACCAGGTGGAGGAAGACATCAAGCCCTTCCGCGACGTGCTGCTCGGGCTGTTCTTCGTCACCATCGGCATGCTGCTGAACCTGTCGCTGGTGGCGCAACACTGGTGGCTGGTGCTGGCGATGCTGGTCGGCCCCGTCATGCTCAAGTTCGCGCTCATCGCCGGCCTGGCCAAGATCTACGGCACCAGCGACGGGGTGGCGATCCGCACCGGTCTCGCGCTGGCCCAGGCGGGCGAGTTCGGCTTCGTGCTGCTCAATCTCACGGCCGGGGCCCACCTCATCGATCCGCTCGTGATCCAGCTGGTGCTGGCATCGATGGTGCTGTCCATGCTGGCCGCGCCGCTGATGATCGCCAACATGGACCGGATCGCGATGAAGATCGCCTCCAACGAATGGATGATGCAGTCGCTCCAGCTGACCCAGCTCGCCACCCGCACCATGGCCGCGCAAAAGCACGTGATCATCGCGGGATTCGGACGCAGCGGGCAAAGCCTGGCGACATTGCTGGGCGAAGAAAAGATCCCCTACCAGGCGCTCGATCTCGACCCGGAACGGGTGCAGGAAGCGCAGGCCGGCGGCGCCAGCGTGTCCTATGGCGACGCCACGCGGCGCGAGAGCCTGGTGGCGGTCGGCATCTACCGCGCCGCCGCGCTGGTGGTGACCTATGCCGACACGCGCTCCGCGCTCAAGGTCCTGCACCTGGCGCACGAACTGGCGCCGTCCCTGCCCGTCATCGTGCGCAGCCACGACGACAGCGACCTCGAAACTCTGCGCGCGGCGGGTGCAGCCGAAGTGGTGCCGGAAGCACTGGAAGGCAGCCTGATGCTCGCCTCGCACGCGCTGGTGCTGCTGGGAGTGCCACTGCGGCGCGTGGTGCACCGTGTCCAGAGCGCGCGCGACGAGCGCTACGCTTCCCTGCGCGGCTACTTTCATGGCGAGGGCGACGCCTCCGCCGACGACGCGGAGCACATGCACGTGCGCCTGCACACGGTGACGCTGGACGAGGACGCGAACGCGATCGGCAAGAAGCTGGCCGAACTCGAATTGCAGGACGTCGGCGCGGACGTGGCCACCATCCGGCGCGGCAAGGGCCGGGTAGCGGTCGGCCCGGGCACGCAGTTCGAGGCCGGCGACGTGGTCGTCCTGCGCGGCTCGGCGGAGGCGGTCGCTCGCGCCGAAGGCCGGCTGCTGCGCTAGTTCTGGGGCGGCGGGCCTGGATCCTTCAGGCTGGAGGACGGATAGGCGGCCTTCCAGATCTGCCAGCCGATCCTGCGGCGCAGGGCCTGGCGCTCCGTTCCTTCCGCATACAGGTTGAAATGGCCTTTCCCCGGCAGGTAATCAATGCTGGCGTGCGCGCCGAGGGACTTGAGCACGGCGTCGAAGCGGCGTACCGAGACGTCCAGCTTGAATTCGTCGTTGGCGCCGACGACGATGTGGATTTTTCCGTCCAGGTCGTCCTTCAGTTGCGGCCAGCGCGTGCGCACGCGCCGCGAAATATCCCAGTTGGCGATCCAGTAGTCGGCCACCGCACGGTCGATTGCGCCGGTGCGCCGGTCGTACAGGCGCAGCGGACGCCCGTCCGCGCCGCGCGGCGAAAATACCCATTCGAAGGACTGTTCCTGCCCGCCGTACTCGCCCAGCACCTCCTCCATGCGCGCGTTCTCCAGGGCGCCGTGCACGGCCTTCGGGTCGGTCAGGTCCAGCCCTGCGTAGCTTGTGAAGTCGACGTAGTCCGGCGACGTCGCCCAGGCTCCGCGGAACAGTTTCGGATAAGCCACCTGCAGCCAGAGCGCAGCCCACCCTCCCGAAGAATGGCCCATCACATAACGACCCGCCTGCGGGTCGGTGCGGTAGCGCCGGTCGATCTCGGGCAGCAGCTCGCGCGTGAGCGCCGTGCCCCAGGGACCGTTGTTGACGCTGTCCGCGAACTCATGGGTGCCGGTCGGCGAGCTCTGGTCCAGGAAGACCCAGATCATCGGCGGCAGGCTGCCGGCAACGGTCTGGCGCAGCACGCCGATCGCGCTGTCGGCCAGCGCCGTCATCCCCGCCTGGAAGCCATGGGTGAAATACACGACCGGGTAGCGCTTGTCCGAACCGTCGTAGCCGGGTGGTGTCAGCACATAGCCCTTGAGCTGCACCGGGCGTCCGGCGAAGGCCTGCAGCGCGCCGCTATCGAGCGCGAAGGGCTTGATGCGCGCCTCGACCAGCTCCCGCTCGCCAGGCGCCCACGGGCGCTTCATGCCCGGATACTCCCACTGGCTGGCGGCCGCGGGAGAAACGGTATCGAGTTCGAGCTGCGCGCTCCCGCACGGGAAGCTCACGCGCATGACCTTCGAGACCACGTCCCCGGGGCCGCGTCCGGAATACGCGTAGCTGTGGTCCCGATCCAGCAGCGCCTGCACCCAGTAGTCGCCCGGCGCCAGCTGGTCGATCGGAGCGGGGTAAGCGATGTCGCCCGGGTAGAAGCGAAGACTGGCGCCGGCCGTCAGCCCCGCGACCTCGCGCGCAGCCGCGAAGATCTTGGGTTCGAACGGATCGGCATGCAGGGCGGTCGGCGGCGGCGCGCCCGGCGCGGCCTTCTGCGCGAACAGCAGCAAACGTCCGGAGCCGGCCTGCGCGGCCGGCGCGCCGGCCACGATCTCGACGGGAGAAGGACAGGCGTCGCCGGCGAACGCCGGTCCCGCCAGCAGGGATGCCACCGCAAGTGGCAGGCAGTATTTCACACGCATGGGTTTGCTCCGGTGCCGATGGAAGACGCCGATTGTAGGAAACCGCGATGGCCGGCGCGCCCCACGTGCGACAGACTGCGCCGGAGCGCGACAGGATGCAGGATCGTGGCGGAGCGGCTATTCCAGACTGACCACGCGGTTGCGTCCGCTCTCCTTGGCGCGATACAGGGCAGCGTCGGCGCGCGCGATCAGCTGCTGCGCCGCGCCTTCGATCGGATTGTCGCAGTCGAAATCGGTAAGCGAGGTCACGCCCAGCGACACCGTCACCGGCACCTTGAACCCATTCGCCAGCGTGACCGGCGCGCGCTCGATGCTCTCGCGGATGCGCTGGGCCACGTGGGTCGCGCTATCCAGGTCGGCGTCGATCAGGAGCACGACGAATTCCTCGCCGCCGATGCGCCCCAACGTATCGGACAGGCGCAGTTCCTCCTTGATGCGGCCAGCCACTTCGCGCAGCACTTCGTCGCCGCCCTGGTGGCCCACCGTGTCGTTGACGGCCTTGAAGTGGTCGATATCGATGTACACGCACGACATGCGATAGGACTGGCGGCGGGCGCGCGCGATCTCCTCCAGCAGGCGGCGGTCGATGTAGCGGCGGTTGTACACGCCGGTCAGCGCATCGGTCAGGCCGATGTACTTCAGCATCTCGTTGGAGATCACGTTCTCGAGACAGATGGCGATGATCGACGCCATGTGCTCGATGAAGTCCGTGCCCATCGAAGGCACGAAACGCTGCGGATCGGCGCTGCCCAGATTGAGGCTGCCGATCAGGCGCCGGTTGCGCAGCAGCGGCACCAGGGCGACGCTCTCCATGCCGGCAGGCGGCTGCGGGAACTCGCGCGCACGCGCGTCCGGATCGAACGGGCCAAGGATGGGTTTGGGGATGCCGTATTCGTTGCGCGTGTAGGGCAGCGCCGCTTCGCTGTCGACGAAGATCAGGTTGGGGAACAGGGAGAAGTCCACGCCGAGCTTTTGCATCACGGTGTGGATGTCGGCGTCGACGTCGATCAGCGACAGCGTGACGGCGTCCAGTTCCGAGATCACGGGCAGGGTGCGGAAGATGGTGCCGATCAGTTCCGGGAAGCCGGAGGCGCCGACGATCTCCAGGTCGAAAGCCTGGTGCCGGCACATGATGTCGTGATTGCGCTCGGCCTGTTCCAACAAATATGCCAGACGCGCACGCAGGCTCTCGTTCTCGGCCTCGAGGGCGCGCGCGTTCACGCTCACATCATCCATCACCATCCCTTAGCAAAACCACAACGTCGTTTTGATTTTGAGCAATAAGCCGCCACATTACGCCAACTTTCGGCGCTTGCAAACCAAAACCGGGCGATTGTGGCTTTGCCGCTAAAAGGAAAGCTCGGTTTCGAGCACCTGCCCGACGCGCAATCGTTCTCCTTCGCCGGAGACGAGAATAGCGTTCATGCCGAAGCAGATGCCGTCGTCCAGCTGCGGCTTGACGCGGTAGGTACGCAGGATGTCGAGCGGGTCCGGACCGAACTGGCCGGTGGCCTGGTCGACCGAGGGCATCGGACAGCGTGGGCAGGGCTTGACCGGCTTGAGCACGACCGGGCCGGACGTGAAGCTGGCCGTGTAGTCCTCGTCGAAGGCCTCGGTGCCGCTCACCACGATGTTGGGGCGGAAGCGGTTAATTGGCAGCGCGTCGCGGCCGGCGGCGCGCAGCTTGCCGTTCAAGTCCTCCAGCGACGCTTCGCCGATGACGAGGAAGGGGTAGCCGTCCGAGAACATGGTCGGCGCTTCGATGCCGCCGGTCCATTTGGTGCTGGCGACGCGGCGCGCTTCGGGGTGGAAGCGCACCAGGCGGCAGCTGGCGCCGATGGCGTTGGCGAACCAGGTGGCGGCCAGGTCGCCGCAGTCGTAGGCGTCGACCTCGTCGTCCCAGATGCGCACGTGGCGCAGCACGGTGTCGTCCGGATGCGGCAGCCCAAGCTGCAGCTCCAGCGGCAGCATGCCGGGGGCGCGCAGCTCCAGCGTCTCGGTGCGCAGGCGCGGCGTGACGAGGGCCATGCGCGGATATTCGCGCTGGGTGAGGCAAAGGCCATCGTCGCCGACGAGCATCCATTCACGGTCGTACACGTTGTCGACCGCGAGGCCGAAGCGCGTCAGTGTCGCTTCGCGCACGGCGATGCCGGCGCAGGACTTCACCGGGTAGAAGACGATGTCGGTGACGGTGGCCATGTCAGTGCGTCTCCGCCTGTTCCTGCGCCAGGCGCTTTTCCAGGCGCGCCGACGCGTCGGCCGCGTAGGCGACGCAGCCCTTCGGGTCGATGAAGGCGTTGTGTCCGGGAGTCGTCCGGGCGAGCTTCTCCAACGTATCGGTGAAGCCCGGATGGACGGACACGATCACGTCACACGGCAGCGCGCCGACCTTGGCGATGGTCTTGCGGAAGGTGTCGGCGATACCCGGATGCGCAGCGTCGCCGCTGAAACGGTAGCCGTCCGTCGACACGGCATTCAGGCTGTCCGCATACACCACGTTGTAGCACTTGCCCGCTTCGCAGGACTGCCAGGTCCAGGAGACGCCGCCGGGCGTGTGGCCCGGCGTGTAGACAGCCGTCAGCGCCAGCGGCCCGACGCGCAGCACGCCGCCGTCGGCGATCATCTGGGTGCGGCCGGTAATCGGCGTGACCTGCACCGGGTTCTTCGCGTCGTACTGCGGATCGTCCGGGCCGATGGTCCCGGCCTGCAGTACGGCCAGCGCGGCCGGGCTGCTCACCACGGTCGCCCCGCTGGCCTTTTGCAGGGCAGCGATGGCGCCGTCATGGTCCCAGTGCGGATGCGAATTGACGATGTACTTCACGTCGCGCAGCTTGAAGCCGAGCGCTTCGATGTTCTTGCGGATCTGCGTGGCCGACTGCGGCAGCGCGCCGTCCAGCAGCACATGGCCCTTGGGCGAGGTCACCAGCATGGCGGACAGCTCGCGCGTGCCGACGTAGTAGGCGTTGCCGACCACCTTGAAAGGCTTTTGCGGAACGTTCCACGCCTCGCAACTGCCGCATTGGAGGAAGTCGACTGTCGGCGCGGCCTGCGCGGAAGCGGCGCCGAGGAGACCTGCGGCGATGACGGCAAAGCGGTGCATGTGCAACCTTTCAAGAACAGAAATGGGCGCGATTATACCGCTCGCCTGAAAATCATTCCGGCCAGGGCCAGGGAAGCGAAAGCGGCGCCCGCGTAGAAGGTGAAGCCGGAGCCGAACCGGTCCCACAGCACGCCTGCCACGACGCTGGCCGCCAGCAGCGCGCAGCCGCTCACGAGGTTGAACACGCCGTAGGCCGTGCCGCGCAGCTTGGCCGGCGCGGCGTCCGCCACCATGGCCGAGAGCAGGCCCTGCGTCATTCCCATGTGGATGCCCCACAGCGCGACGCCGGCCAGCACCAGCGGCCAGGCCGCCGCGTTGGCCAGGGCCAGGTCGGACGCGATCAGCACCACCAGGCCGCCCATCAGCAGCAAGGAGCGCGGCACCCGGTCCGCCAGGGCGCCGAAGGGATAGGCCGACGCGGCGTAGACGATGTTCATCGCCGCCATCACCAGGGGCACCAGCGAAACCGGCATGCCGACCTGCTGCGCCTTCAGGACCAGGAAGGCCACCGAGAAGCGCGCCAGCTCGAACACCGCGCCGAACGCGACGACCGACCAGTAGCCACGCCCGAGCTGGCGCAGGTTGGCGCGGGCGAGCGGATTGTTGCCCGCCACCGCGCCGATATGTTCCGGTTCGCGCACGCCCCAGACCAGCAAGGCAAGCGAGAGAAAAGCGGGAATGGCGGCGAAGAGGAACACGGCGCGGAAGTCGTTCGCCCACCAGAGCATCAGCAGCGCGCCGCCGAGCGGCCCCAGGACCGCGCCCAGCGAGTCGAGCGCCTGGCGCAGGCCGAAGGCGGCGCCACGCGCGCTTTGGGGAACGATATCTGCGACGAGCGCGTCGCGCGGCGCCGCGCGTACGCCCTTGCCGATGCGGTCGATCAGGCGCGCGGCCAGCACCACCCCCATCGTCGGCGCCACCGCAAACAGCGGCTTGGTGAAGGCACCGAGCGCATAGCCGAACGCCACGACCTGCTTGCGGCGCCCTACGTAGTCGCTCCACGCGCCGGAGAACACGCGCACCACCAGCGCGGTCGCCTCGGCCAGGCCTTCTACCAGGCCGACCAGCGAGGCGCTTGCTCCCAGAGTGCCGACCATGAATAGCGGCAGCAGGCTATGGATCATCTCAGACGACACGTCCATCAGCATGCTCACGAATCCGAGCACCCAGATCGAGCGCGGCAGACGTTGGCCCGCCATCATGAAAAGCCCACTATCGTGATCTCCTCCATGCCATACTCCTCCAATATTCGACACCCTATTACGTTCAGGATGAGCGGTCAAACACAGGCC
>DASRUW010000099.1:0-5652 GCA_035655255.1 Telluria sp.
CAACCGCAATGCCTTCAACAGCAAGTACCTGAACACGAAGGCCGCCAAGCTCGGTCACATGATGACGCCCGTGCCGGAAGAAGTCGCGGAAGACGGCGAACTGTAAGGCACGCAAATCGGCTATGCTGGCGTGGACGACCATCGCCACCAGCCACGCATGAAATCCGTTCTCGCCGCCGTCCTGCTGTCCTGCCTTGCCGCGATGGCCTGTGCCGCGCAAACCGGCGCGCCGGCCGACGAGGCCCTGCCGCCGCCCTCCTCCGCCGCGCAAAAGCTCTATTCCGCCACCAAGGCCGACCTGCTGCGCATCCGCATGCTGCTCAAGAACGGGCGCAGCCAGTCCTCGGTGGGCTCCGGCTTCATGGTCGGGACCAGCAACCTGGTGCTGACCAACTACCACGTGGTGTCCGAGATGGCGCTCGATCCGGCCGTCTACGCGGGCGAGTGGGTGGATACGGAAGGCCGCAGCGGGCCGCTCGAGATCCTCGCCGTCGACGTGCTGCACGACCTGGCCGTGCTGCGCGTGAACCGCCAGGGCAGCGGCGTGTTCACGCTGCCGGACAAGCCGGTGCGCCTGTCCCAGGGCCAGTACCTCTACTCGCTCGGCAATCCGCTCGACCTGGGCTTCGCGATCTCGGAAGGCTCGTACAACGGCGTCATCGCGCGCAGCTTCTACGACCAGCTGCTGTTCACGGGCCCGATCAACGCGGGCATGAGCGGCGGGCCCGCCGTCACCAGCGAAGGCGTGGTCGCGGGCATCAACGTGTCCAAGCGGCGCGACGGCGAATCGGTCAGCTTCCTGGTGCCGGTGCGCTTTGCCCAGGCCCTGCTCGAGCGCGCGGCCAGGCAGGCGGCGCCGCCCAAGGACTTCAATCCCCTCATCGCGCAGCAGCTTCTCACCCACCAGAAAAGCATGATCGACGGCCTGCTCGATTCGCCCTTCGTGATCAAGTCGATGGGGCCGTACCAGGTGCCGGTGCGCGAATCGGAGCAGGTGCGCTGCTGGGGCAATTCCAACTTCAAGTCGGAAGCCTCGTTCACGGCGGACACCATCAGCTGCGCGATGGAGTCGGCCATCTTCATCTCGGAATCGCAGCAGACCGGGCGCGTGGCCATGAGCCACCAGTACGTGCGTTCGTCGAGCCTGGGACCGGTGCGCTTCGCGACCCTGGCTTCCAACCTGTTCAAAGTCGATAACCTGGGCAGCAACCGCGACCTGCGCCTGACCGCGCCCTCCTGCACCGAGAGCTTCGTGCGCAACAAGAGCCTGCCGCTGCGCGCCGTGATGTGCGTGCGCGCCTACCGCAAGTTCCCCGACCTGTATAACTTCACCCTGCTCACGGCCAGCACGGACGACCCGCGCGCCAGCCTGCAAAGCCGGATCGACGTCTCGGGCGTGTCGTACGCGAACGGGCTGCGCACCACGCGCAGCTTCCTCGAGCAGATCGGCCGCGGAGCGCGCCAATGAAGGGGCCGTTCTACGTCGAGACCCTGGCGCGCAACGGCGACGTGCTGCACCGGCACGCCATCGCGCAGCTGCCGATCCGCATCGGCCGCGGCTACGACAACGACTACATCCTGGACGACGCCTACGCCGCCCCGCGCCACGCGGTGGTCGAGGAAGGTCCGGACGGCGGCCTGCTGCTGCGCGACCTGGGGAGCGTCAACGGCATCGTGCACCGGGGCCGGCGGCGCGACGCATTGGCCCTTGACGGCCACACCGTGGTGCGCATGGGCCACACCACCTTGCGCATCCGCGCCGCCGACTTCGACGTGGGACCGGAACTGGTGGACCGCACGCGCCATGGCTGGGAAGGCGCCCTGCCGGGACTGGCGGGCGCGCTCCTGATCCTGGTGTCCTGGATCGGCGCGCGCTGGGCCAACGATCCGTCGGCCTTCCAGCCGCTGCGCTACATCCTGCAGGGCGCGAGCGTGCTGGGCGTGGCGCTGGCGTGGAGCGGCGCCTGGACGCTCGCCAACAACATGTTCGCCCGCCAGACGCGGCTCGGGCGCCACCTGTTCATCACCGGCTGCTTCCTGGCCGCGATGACCTTGTACGGGGCCGTATCGAGCGTGCTGGCCTACGCCTTCTCGCTGGAGGGACTGGTGCGCTACGACCGGCTGGTCGTCGTCGCGCTCGCGGCGCTGGCGATCTTCTACCATCTGAGCACGGTGAAGCCGGCCTACCGGCACCGCTACCGCGCAGTGAGCATCACGCTGGCGGTGGCCGGCTGCGGCCTGGTGCTGCTGTCGAACTACCTGCGCAGCGGCCGCCTGGCCGACGAGCCCTACATGGCCGTCCTGCTGCCGCCGGCCGTGCGCGTCAGCCCGGACCACAGCGTGGACGACTTCATCGGCCGCGCCCAGTCGCTCAAGGCCCGGCTGGACGTCGAACGCACGCGCAAGGTGCGCGACCTGGACGACGACGAGGACGACTAGCCGGGAAACCGGGGCTGTCCCCGATTCAGGAATAGAGTTCGGCCGTCGCGAGGGCTTGGCGGTCCGGGCCGAAGCCGCCGACGATCAGGACCTTGCCGTTCGGGAGCGCCGTCGCGGTATGCATCTGGCGCGCGATCTGCAGTGCCGGGCCGGCCACCGTCGCGGCTTGCTGGGCCGAATAGATCTCGGTGCTGGCCAGGGGCGCGCCGCCCACGTAGCCGACGCCGCCCGCCACCAGCACCCGGCCATCGGCCAGCGTGGCGCTGGCGTGCAGGCTGCGCGCGGTGCGCAGTGTGCCGCCGGCCTGCACCGACACGCCGCCGATGCCGACGTTGACGATGTTCGCCAGCGGCTCCGCGGTGCGGCCGTTCTCACCGCCGATCACCACGTAGTCCGCGCCGGCGCGCTTGACCAGGTTGGCGCCCGAACGCGGCACCGTCTCCAGCGGAGAATTCATCAGGGAGGACGACTGCGCTTCGATGTCCAGCACTTCCGGCAGCGCGAGCTTGCCATCCACCGTCATGCCGCCGTACAGGACCAGCAGACGCGGCGACACCTGCATCGCCGTGTGGCGCAGGCGTGTGACCTGCAACGGGAACAGCAGGCGGGTGAACGAATCGGTGGCCGGATCGTAGAGGTCGGCCGTGTCGGAGGCGCTGTTGGCGCCCGCCGTCAGCCCGCCCGCGAGCAGCACGCGGCCATCGTCCAGCAAGGTCGCGCTGTGGTAGCTGCGGTTGACCAGCGGCTGGCCCGCCGTGGCGCGCGAGGCGCCGGTGGCCGGATCGTAGCGCTCCGCGCTCGGGGAATTCATCACCGTACGGTCGCCGCCGACCACCAGCACGGTGCCGTCCTTGAGCACGGTCGCCGTGTGCGCGCTGCGCCCGGTCAGCAGACCGCCGGCGGCGCTGAACGTCTCGGTGGCGGGATCGAAGGCCATCACTTCGTAGTTCACACCGCCGCTGCCCTGGCCGCCGATGATCAGCACGCGCCCCGACGCGAGACACACCGCCTCGTGGCCACCGCGCGCAAACGCCATCGGCACCGGCTTGAAGCTGCCGCGGTAGGCCGCCTTGAGCGCCAGCTCGCGCGTGATTTCCTGCCCGCCGCCGCTCACCACCAGTTTGAAGGTGGCATTGCCCGTCAACGCGGGCAAGGTCACCGCCGCGCCGCTGGCGACGGCAATCGCACCCGGCTCGATGCGGCCGGCGCCGCCGCTGAAGGTGGCGGTGACAACCGGCTTGTCGCCGATGCCGTATTCGGTCTTGTCGCCGGCGAAGCCGGTGATCTGCGGCCCGGCGGGCGCGGGAGCCGGCTGGCTGGAGCCACCGCCGCCGCACGCGGCCAGGCTACCGGGAAGCGTCAGCGCGGCCAGTGCGCGCAGCATGTCTCGTCGTTGCATGGTAATTGTTGGTTACAGGATTAAACCGCCATCCTAACCATTCGCGCGCGCGGCATCTTCAGCAAAATTGTCGGCAAATTGCACCAAACTGCCGCTTGTCTTCCGCCCGCGCCTGGGCCATCATGCGCCCCATGACAACCTCCACCACGATCCAGTCCCGTACGCGCCTGGTGGCCCTGGCCGCCTGGGTCCTGTTCTGGATCCTGATGGTGTCGGTCTCGCTGCAGGACTACTTGCGCGACGGCGGGCGCGAGCTGTGGCAGCCGGTGCTGTGGGAGACCTCCTCGATCGTGGTGGGCGGCTGCCTCATGCTGCTGCAGCGGCGCTGGCTGCGGCGCTACGACAACCTGACCTCGCGGCCGTGGCGCTGGTTCGCCATCCAAATGAGCTTCCTGCCGCTGTTTTGCCTGGTCTTCGTGCCCGTCACCTTCGGCATCCGGCACGCCGTCTACGCGGCGGTGGGCGAAGTCTACAACCATCGGGCCTGGCTCGATCTGTTCTTCTACGAGTCGCTCAAGATCACGATCTTCTATTCGCTGTTCGCCGTCGCCCTGTTCGGCATCCTGTCGTGGCACGAGCTGCTGGAAGAGAAGCTGCGCGCCGCGCAGGCCACCAGCCTGCTGCGCCAGGCCCAGCTCCAGCGCCTGACGCAGCAGATGCAGCCGCACTTCCTGTTCAACGCCCTCAACACCATCTCGTCCCTCATGCATACGGACGTCGACAAGGCCGACGCGACCCTGGTGCAGCTGGCCGACACCCTGCGCGCCACGCTGGAAGTGGGCGACCGGCAGGTCGCACCGCTCGAGACGGAACTGCGCATCGTGCGCGGCTACGCCAAGGTGATGGAGGAGCGCTACGCGGACCGCGTGCATATCGACTGGCGCATCGACGATGGCGCGCTCGCCTGCGAGGTGCCGGTCATGAGCCTGCAACCGCTGCTGGAGAACGTGTTCAAGCACACGGTCGAAACGCGCCGCGGCGGCACGGCCATCGAAGTGAGCGCCAGCCGCGCGGACGGCGCCCTCACGCTGGCCGTGCAGGACGACGCCGGCAGGCTCGGCGCCGGCAGCGGCGGCAACGGTGTCGCCCTGGCCAACCTGCGCGCGCGGCTGGACGCCCTGCACGAAGGGAAGGCGAGCCTGTCCCTGACCCAATTGCACCCCGCCGGCGTGCGCGCCGAAGTGAGCCTGCCATGCGCGTGCTGATCGTCGACGACGAGCGCCCCGCGCGCGACCGCCTGCGCCGCCTGCTGGCGCAGGAGGAGGACGTCACCTACGTGGCCGAGGCGCGCGACGGCGTCGAGGCGCTGGAAGCGGTGGCGGCCGATCCGCCGGACGTGATGTTCCTGGACATCCAGATGCCGGAGGTGAGCGGCATCGACGTCGCCGCCTCGCTTCCCGCGCCGGCCCCGCTGGTGGTGTTCGCCACCGCCTACGATGAATACGCGGTGCAGGCCTTCGACGCCAACGCCATCGACTACCTGCTCAAGCCCTACGACCAGGCGCGCCTGCAACGCGCCCTGGTGCGCGTGCGCGACCGCCTGGCCACGCGCGAGGAGCCGCGGGCGCCGGCCCTGGCCGTGCGCCAGCTGCTGGTGCCGGAACGCGGCGTGACGCGGGTGGTGAAGGTCGAGCAGATCGACTGGATCGAGACGGCCGACAACTACGTGATCCTGCACCTGCCGGACGGCCAGCCCCTGCTGCGCCAGACGCTCTCCGGCCTGCTCGACAAGCTGGCTCCCGCCTTCGTGCGCTGCCACCGGCGCGCGGCGGTGCAGGTCGCGCGGATCGCTTCCGTCGCCATGCTGGACAAGG
>DASRUW010000100.1:0-7517 GCA_035655255.1 Telluria sp.
TCTGGGATCCCGCCAAGGGCGCCTTCAGCTATGCCGCCACCTGGAGCAAGGGCGTGGTCATTCCCGAGTTCGTGTATGTGGCCTTCCAGGGCACCTTCGCGGCCATTACCTGCGGCCTGATCATCGGCGCCTTCGCCGAGCGCGCCCGCTTCTCCGCCGTGCTGCTGTTCGTGGTGCTGTGGTTCACCTTCGGCTACCTGCCGGTGGCCCACATGGTCTGGTTCTGGACCGGTCCGGACGCCGTCAAGGACGCCGCCACCCTGGCTTCGGAAACGGCCAAGGCCGGCTTCCTGTTCCAGAAGGGCGCACTCGACTTCGCGGGCGGCACCGTGGTTCACATCAACGCCGCCGTGGCCGGCCTGGTCGGTGCCATCCTGATCGGCAAGCGCATCGGCTACGGCCGCGAGCACATGGCTCCGCACTCGCTGACCATGACCATGATCGGCGCCTCCCTGCTGTGGGTGGGCTGGTTCGGCTTCAACGCCGGTTCGGCCCTGGAAGCGGGCGACATCGCCGCCCTGGCCTTCATCAACACCCTGCTCGCCACCGCGGCCGCGGCCGTGTCCTGGGTGGGCGGCGAATGGATCACCAAGGGCAAGCCCTCCATGCTGGGCGGCGCGTCCGGCGCGGTGGCCGGCCTGGTCGCCATCACCCCGGCCTGCGGCTATGTCGGCCCGATGGGCGGCTTGGTCATTGGTTTGCTCGCTGGTATCATCTGCCTGTGGGGCGTGAACGGCCTGAAGCGCCTGATCGGCGCCGACGACTCGCTGGACGTGTTCGGCGTGCACGGCGTGGGCGGCATCTTCGGCGCCCTGATGACGGGCGTGTTCGCCGCGCCGCAGCTGGGCGGCCAGGGCATCTTCGATTACGTGGCCAACAAGATGTCGGCCGATCCGTACTCGATCGCTTCCCAGGTGTGGGTCCAGGCGCAAGCCGTGGGCGTCACCATCCTGTGGTCGGCTGTGGTCTCGTTCATCGCCTACAAGCTGGTAGACCTGGTGGTCGGCCTGCGCGTGCCGGAAGAAGAAGAACGGGAAGGCCTCGATATTACGAGCCACGGCGAGTCCGCCTACCACTCCTGATTGTCCGAAACACACGACAGGGCGCCCCGCGGGGCGCCTTTTTTGTTTCACGGGGTCTTTTTTTCAACAATTTCGCCCCGATATGTGTGTGCTCTAACCGTAAGGACATTGCATGGTTCCCCATCTCGTCACGGCCCTGACTGGCCCGCTGCTCGACCTGGAAAAGAAGATCATCGACGCGACCCCCGCGATCGAGCGCTGGTTCCGTCTCGAGTGGCAGGAGCACACCCCGCCGTTCTACTGCTCGGTGGACCTGCGCAATGCCGGCTACAAGCTGGCGCCGGTGGACACCAACCTGTTCCCGGGCGGCTTCAACAACCTGAACCCGGAAATGCTGCCGCTGGCGGTGCAGGCGGCCATGGCGGCCATCGACAAGTACTGCCCGGACGCGCGCAACCTGCTGCTGGTGCCGGAAACCCACACCCGCAATCCGTCCTACTGGCAGAACGTGGCGCGCCTGATGCAGATCTTCCGCCAGACCGGCCTGCACGTGCGCCTGGGCTCGTTCGCCCCGGAAGTGACCCAGCCGACCCCGCTGGCGCTGCCGGACGGGAACATGCTGGTGCTGGAACCCATGGTGCGCTCGCCCAACGGCCGCCGGGTCGGCCTGGCCGACTTCGACCCCTGCACCATCCTGCTCAACAACGACCTCTCGGCCGGGATTCCGGAAATCCTCCAGAACATCCACGAGCAGTCGCTGCTGCCGCCCCTGCACGCGGGCTGGTCGCTGCGCCGCAAGAACAACCACTTCAACGCCTACGACGAAGTGGCCAAGAAGTTCGGCAAGCTGATCGACGTCGACCCCTGGATGGTCAACCCCTTCCATGCCAAGTGCGGCGAGGTGGACCTGCAGGCCAACGTCGGCATCGAGTGCCTGGCCGACAACGTCTCGACCCTGCTCGCGAAGATCAAGAAGAAGTACAAGGAATACGGCATCAAGGACCAGAAGCCCTTCGTCATCGTCAAGCCGGACGCCGGCACCTACGGCATGGGCATCATGACGGTCAAGGACGCCAACGAGGTGCGCGACCTGCCGGAGAAGACCAAGGCCCGCCTGTCCGTCATCAAGGACGGCGTGGCGGTGAACGAGTTGATCATCCAGGAGGGCGTGCCGACCTTCGAGAGCATCGACGGCGCGGTGGCCGAGCCGGTGGTCTACATGATCGACCGCTACGTGGTGGGCGGCTTCTACCGCGTCCACGCCGAGCGCGGGGTCGACCAGAACCTCAACGCGCCCGGCTCCCAGTACGTGCCCCTGGCCTTCGCGCAGCAGCACGCCGTGCCGGACCTGCGCGCCAAGCCGGGCACCGCGGCGCCGAACCGCTTCTACGTGTACGGCGTGGTGGCCCGCCTGGGCCTCCTGGCCGCCTCCTGGGAGCTGGAGCGCACCGATCCCAACCCCGAGGTCTATTGACGAGCCGGGGCGGGGGCTGGCGATTCCGGCTACAATCGGAGTCGTTGCCCCCACTGGACTACCCATGAAAATCGCCTTTCTTGCCGATCCGCTCGACAGTTTCAAGATCTACAAGGATTCGACGTTCGCGATGATGCGCGAGGCCGCCCGCCGCGGCCACGAGATCCATCATTTCGAGCAGGGCGACATGGTGTTCGCGGGCGGTGTGGTGACGGCCAACGCGGTCAAGCTCACCCTTACCGGCGACGCGGATGACTGGTACCGCTGCACCGACCGGGTCGAGACCGACCTGGGCGAGTACGACGCCATCATCCAGCGCAAGGACCCGCCGTTCAACATGGAGTACGTGTACGGCACCTACCTGCTGGAGCTGGCGGAGAACCAGGGCGCGCGCGTGTTCAACAAGCCGTCCGCCATCCGCAGCCACAACGAAAAGCTGTCGATCGCGCAGTTCCCGCAGTTCACGGCGCCGACCATCGTCACCTCGAACGGCACCCGCCTGCGCGACTTCCACGCCGAGCACGGCGACGTGATCTTCAAGCCGCTGGACGGCATGGGCGGCGCCGGCATCTTCCGCGTGCGTTCCGACGGCATGAATCTCGGCTCCGTGATCGAGACCCTGACCGAGGACGGCGCGCGCACCATCATGGCCCAGCGCTACATCCCCGACATCGTCAAGGGCGACAAGCGGGTGCTGGTCATCGGCGGCAAGCCGGTGCCCTTCGCCCTGGCGCGCATCCCGCAGGCCGGGGAGGTGCGCGGCAACCTGGCCGCCGGCGGCACCGGCGTGGCCCAGCCCCTGTCGGAGCGCGACCGCGAGATCGCCGGGACGCTCGGCCCGCTGCTGGCCGCGCGCGGCCTGTTGCTGGTAGGATTAGACGTGATCGGCGATTACCTCACCGAGGTGAACGTCACCAGCCCGACCTGCTTCCAGGAGATCACCGACCAGACGGGCTTCGACGTCGCGGCGATGTTCATC
The DNA here is from genome assembly GCA_035655255.1 of Telluria sp. Classification (GTDB taxonomy): domain Bacteria; phylum Pseudomonadota; class Gammaproteobacteria; order Burkholderiales; family Burkholderiaceae_D; genus Telluria. Next base: position 3,476 of record DASRUW010000100.1, read on the forward strand.
GACGCGGTCGAACTGGAAGTGAACGGATAAGCCATGGTTGGCATTCTTCTGATGACGCACGCCCCGCTCGGCGAGGCCTTCATTACCGCGGTGTCCCACGTGTTCCGCGGCGCGGTCGACCACTTCGAGGCGATCGACGTGCAGCCGGACCAGGACCTGGGCGAAGTGAACCGGCTGGCCCGCGACGCCATCAAGCGCGTGGACGACGGCGACGGCGTGCTGGTCATCACCGACATCAAGGGCGGCACGCCGTCCAACTGCTGCGACGCCCTGACCAATCCGGGGCACGTGGAAGTCATCGCCGGCATCAGCCTGCCGATGCTCCTGCGCGCGATCACCTACCGCCGCGACACGCTGGACGTGGTGGTGGAGATGGCGCTGGCCGGCGCCCAGAACGGCGCGGTGCGGGTCGACAACCGCATCCGCGTCGGCTCGGTTTAACGCAAGACTCACCCGAAAGAGACCGACAAGCGAACATGATCGAACAGGAACTTGAAATCATCAACAAGCTCGGGCTGCATGCCCGGGCCTCCGCCAAATTCACCCAACTGGCCGCCAAGTTCCAGAGCGATGTCTGGCTCACCCGCAACGCGCGCCGCATCAACGCCAAGTCCATCATGGGCGTGATGATGCTCGCCGCCGGCAAGGGCTCCAAGGTCAAGCTGGAGGCGGACGGCGCCGACGAGAAAGAGGCCGTGGCCGCGCTGTCGGCCCTCGTCAACGACAAGTTCGGCGAAGGCGAGTAATGCCCCTGGACGTCGCGCCCATGGCCTCGTTCACCCTGCACGGCATACCGGTCTCGCGCGGGATCGCGATCGGCCGCGCGCACCTGCTCACGCCGGCCGTGCTGGACGTGCAGCACTACCTGGTGCCGGAGGAGCGCATCGAGGCCGAGGTCAAGCGGCTGCGCGATGCGCTGGCCAAGGTGCACCGCGAACTGCAGCAACTGTGGACCGAGCTGCCCAAGGATGCCCCGACGGAGCTGGGCGCCTTCATCGACGTGCACGCCCTGATCCTGTCCGACCCCATGATCTCCGAGGCGCCGCTGGAGATCATCCGCACCCGCCACTACAACGCCGAATGGGCGCTGGTCACGCAGATCGACGAGCTGTCCGCGCAGTTCGACGAGATCGAGGACTCCTACCTGCGCGAGCGCAAGGCGGACATCCAGCAGGTGGCCGAGCGCGTGCTCAAGGTGCTGATGGGGACGGCCCAGCTCAAGCACCCGGTGCAGCCTTCGCTGTCGGACGAATTCCAGCCGCAGATGATCGTGGTGGCCCACGACATTTCGCCCGCCGACATGCTGCAGTTCCGCGACGGCTCCTTCATCGGCTTCGTCACCGACGTCGGCGGCCAGAACTCGCACACGGCCATCGTGGCCCGCTCGCTCGACATCCCGGCCGCGGTCGGCATGTCGCAGGCCTCGCGCCTGGTCGAGCAGGACGACTGGGTGATCGTGGACGGCGACGCCGGCGTCGTCATCGCCAATCCGAGCCAGATCGTGCTGGAGCAGTACCGCGAGCGCCAGGCGGCCCAGCTCAAGGCGCGCAAGAAGCTCCTCAAGCTGAAGAAGACGCCCGCCATCACGCGCGACGGCACGCCGGTCACGCTGCTGGCCAACATCGAGCTGCCGGACGACTGCCCCGGCGCGTTGGAGCAGGGCGCCCAGGGCGTGGGCCTGTTCCGCTCCGAATTCCTGTTCATGGGCCGCGGCCACCACATGCCGTCCGAGGACGAGCAGTTCGAGCAGTACCGCAAGGCGGTGACGGCCATGAAGGGCCGCCCGGTCACCATCCGCACCCTGGACATCGGCGCCGACAAGCCGCTCGACCAGACCGAGCACACGGCGCTGAACCCCGCGCTCGGCCTGCGCGCGATCCGCTACTGCCTGGCCGAGCCCCAGCTGTTCCTGACCCAGCTGCGCGCCATCCTGCGCGCTTCCGCCTACGGCAAGGTGCGCATCCTGCTGCCGATGATCGCGCACGCCTTCGAGATCGACCAGTCGCTGGCGATGATCGAACAGGCCAAGGCCGAACTGCGCGAGGCGGGCAAGAAGTACGATCCCGGCGTCGAAGTGGGCGCCATGATCGAGATCCCGGCCGCGGCCCTGTGCCTGCCGCTGTTCGTCAAGCGCCTGCACTTCCTGTCGATCGGCACCAATGACCTGATCCAGTACACGCTGGCGATCGACCGCGTCGACTACGAGGTGGCGCACCTGTACAACCCGCTGCACCCGGCCGTGCTGCAGCTGATCGCGATGACCATCAGCGCCGGCGCCAAGGCCGGCATCGACGTGGCCGTGTGCGGCGAGATGGCGGGCGACGCCAAGCTCACCCGCCTGCTGCTCGGGATGGGACTGCGCGAGTTCTCGATGCATCCGGCGCAGCTGCTCACGGTGAAGCAGGAAATCCTCAACAGCGACATCGAAGCCGTCAGCGCCAAGACCCGCAAGATCATGCGCACGATGGAGCCCGGCGCGATCGCCGAGGCGGTCGAAGCGCTGCGGACCATGTAACGCCACGCACAACACCTTCCACACGAAAGTCGTCATGCCTTCCATCGGAATCGTCGCGCCACAGTCCATGCATTTCGCCGAGCCGCTGCCGCTGGCCAGCGGCGCGCAGATCGCGGACTACACGCTGGTGTACGAGACCTACGGCGCCCTCAACGCGGACAAGTCCAACGCGGTGCTGGTCTGCCACGCCCTGAACGCCTCGCACCACGTGGCGGGCGTCTACAAGGACAATCCCAAGAGCGTGGGCTGGTGGGACAACATGGTCGGCCCCGGCAAGCCGCTCGACACCGACCGCTTCTTCGTCATCGGCGTGAACAACCTCGGCTCCTGCTTCGGCACGACCGGGCCGATGCACGCCAATCCCGCCACCGGCAAGCCCTACGGCGCGGCCTTCCCGGTGGTGACGGTGGAGGACTGGGTCGCGGCCCAGGCGCGCCTGGCGGACCGGCTGGGCATCGAGCAGTTCGCCTGCGTGATGGGCGGTTCGCTGGGCGGCATGCAGGCGCTGGCCTGGAGCATCCTGTTCCCCGAGCGCCTGCGCCACTGCATGGTGATCGCCTCCACGCCCAAGCTCTCGGCCCAGAACATCGCCTTCAACGACGTGGCGCGGCAAGCCATCCTGACCGACCCGGACTTCCACAACGGCGATTTCTATGCCCATGGCGTGGTGCCCAAGCGCGGCCTGCGGGTGGCGCGCATGATCGGCCACATCACCTACCTGTCGAACGACGACATGGCGGAGAAATTCGGCCGCAAGCTGCGCAACGCGGCCGAAACCAACGACTACAAATTCGACTTCGGCATCGACTTCGAGATCGAGTCCTACCTGCGCTACCAGGGCGACAAGTTTTCCGAATACTTCGACGCCAACACTTACCTGTTGATCACCAAGGCGCTGGACTACTTCGACCCGGCGCGTAACTGCGACGGCGACCTGACCCGCGCACTGGCCGGCACGCGCGCCAATTTCATGCTGGCCTCGTTCACGACCGACTGGCGCTTCTCGCCGGAGCGTAGCCGCGAAATCGTGCAGGCCCTGGTCAACAATCGCCGCAACGTGACCTACGCCGAGATCGACGCGCCGCACGGCCACGACGCCTTCCTGCTGGAGGACAAGCGCTACATGAACATGGTCCGCGCCTATTACGAGCGCGTGTGGGGAGAGCTGCAATGAATTTCGACGAACTCGCCCGCCTGCGGCCGGACCTGGCCTTCATCGCGCACTGGGTGCGACCCGGCTCGCACGTGCTGGACGTGGGCTGCGGCGACGGCGCCATGCTGCGCTACCTGCAGTCCGACAAGCGCTGCACCGGCTATGGCCTGGAGCTGGCGGACGACCAGGTCCTGGCCAGCAACAAGCGCGGCGTCAACGTGATCCAGCACGACATCGAACAAGGACTGGCCCTGTTCGGCGATAACTCCTTCGACACGGTGCTGTGCCTGTCCGCGCTGCAGATGATGGTGCACGTGGAGGACCTGCTGCGCGACATCGCGAGGGTCGGCACCGAGGCGATCGTCTCCTTCCCC
>DASRUW010000101.1:0-11385 GCA_035655255.1 Telluria sp.
CCCTGCTCGAGACGAATACGCGCGAGCTGCACAGCATCTACACCAAGGGCTATCCCGATCAGGGTTCCGGCGTGGTGTCGAAGCTGCAGGAGCGCGATCTGCGGGCCCACCGCGACAAGGTCACCCGGGCCGCCACGGCCCTGTGCGCGCCGGCCAATGAAGCCTATACGCGCGGACTGGTGCAGTATCTCGCGCCGGTCGCGGCGAAGCTCAAGCACTAAGCGCCGGGGGCAGATGTCGCGTGCCAGGCGTTCCCGCCGGTCGTGGGCTCCCGCCTTTGCGGCAGTGACGGTTAGTCAGCGCACCAGCTTGTCGATCAGCTCCGGCGTGATCACGCCCGAATGCGAAGTGCGGCGGCCGGCGGCGTCGAACCAGTAGCTGCGCGGCTTCTCCCCGCGCCAGCGCGGGTCGATGGCAAAGCGCAACTGCTCGGGCGCCTGAGGACCGAAGCTCCAGGCGTCGTGCAGCAGGCCGAGCGTATCGAGCCGGCGCGTGCTTTGCGCGGCCAACTCCCGGTCCGCCAGCGGGTCGGTCGACACGGTGACGATGTCGAAGTCGTGGCGCGTGGCGCGCACGCTGGACAGGGTATCCAGGCTGCGCTGGCAGAACTCGCAGTCCATCGACCACACCAGCACCACGAACGGGCGCCCGTGATGCGCCGCGACGATGTCGCCCAGGCTCTGCGGCTCGAACGGACGCAGCGTTTCCGGCCGCGCGGCGGCCGCCAGCAGCAAGGCCAGGACGGCCGCGGCGATGATGCGCACGATGCTCATGGCGCGATCCTCCTGATGACGATGCCCTGGTCGGCGGTGCGCCAGACCAGGTGGATGCCGGCATCCGCGCCGGCGACGAGATGGGGATGGTCGGACGCGGCGGCGCTCGATGCGGCCATGGCCGCGCGCCAGGTCCGGCCGCCGTCGCCGGACACGCGCGCATGCACGCGCGTGACGCTGCCGTCGAATTCCTTCCAGACGACGGCGACGGTGTTGCCGGCTGCGGCGACGTCCGCGTGTTCGGCCAGCGCGCCGCCCAGGCGCTGCGGCGCGGCCAGCTTGCCATCGACAGCAGCGGCGTAGAAGGCGCCCCCTTCCTCGTCCTTGGCGTTGAACCAGACCTGGTGGCGCCGCCCCGCGCCGTCGAAGGCGAGCGCGCCGCCGTGGTGCGGGCAGGCGTCGATGTGCCAGTCGTCGAAGGAGGCACGCTCCAGCGCGGACGGCGTGCCGTCGGCCGGGAACACGGCGCTGGCGAAGTCGCGCACGTTGGGCTCGAACACGTGGCGCCACAGCGCGTGCACGCGCCCCGCGCCGTCCAGCGCGAGCGCGATGCGGCAGCATTCGCAGCTATGCTCGGCCAGGCGCACCTCGGGATGGAAGCTGGCGCCGCCGTCGTCCGAGACGGCGTAGTAGATGCCGGCGCCGCGGTAGGGAAGCTTCCGGGCGCGCGCGGCCTCGGCGTCGCGCTTGTCGATCCAGGCGACGAACAGGCGCCCTTCGCGGTCCACCAGCAGCGTGTCGAAGCGGTGCGTGATCAGGGCGCGGTCGCGGTGCACGGGCTGCGGCTCGGAGAACGTGCGCCCGCCGTCGGTCGAGCGCGTGAAGCGCACCTCACCGGTGAACGGCTTGCCCAGAGGCCGCGTCCAGCTCAGGTAGAACTGGCCGGCCGGGCCGAAGGCGAGCTTGGGCCGGCTCTCGCCGCTCGCTTCGATCGGCTCGGGCGCGCGCAGCACGCGCTGCGGCGCCGACCAGGTCCGGCCCTGGTCCGCGGTCCATTGCAGCACGATGTTGGCGCCGCCCGCCTCGAGCGCCGTGTAGGCCACCCACAGGCGGCCGGCGCGATCGATGGCGGCGGAGGTGCCGAAGCTGGTTTCGCTCATGGCTGCGTGCTGGTGCTGGGCCCAGCCGGGCCGCAGCGCGGCGAGGCCGGCCGCGGCGGCCAGCCAGCGCAGGACCTGACGTCGATTCGCTTGCATGGCCTTTCCTTCAGAAGTTGGCGCGCAGGCCCAGTTGCACGGCGCGCGGCGGCGACAGGGTCTGGTTGTACGGCTGGCTGGCGCTGTAGGTGCTCTCGCTGTAGCGGCGGTTCAGCAGGTTGCTGCCGCGCGCGAACAGGGTGACGGCAGCGCTCCAGTTGTACTGCACGCTGGCGTCGAACGCGGTGCTGCCGCCCTGGCCGTAGCGGATGCCGCTGCTGCTGGTGGTATCGAGCAGCATGGGACCGATGTAGCGCGCTTCGAGGTGGGTGCGCCACTGCGGCGCCGGCAGCCACGACATGCCGATCCAGGCCACGTTCTTCGGCAGGCCCACCAGCTGCACGCCGAGCGGATCGGTGACGACGGCGCCGCGCCGGGTCAGGTAGCTGTCGGTGTGGGTGGCGTAGGCGTCGAAGCGCAGCGCGGACGACACGCGCCAGCCGGCCGTCAGCTCGACCCCGTGGGCCTGGCCGTCCTGGTCGTTGGTGTAGTACTTGGCCGAGCCGCCGCAGTTGGGCAGCGTGGGACCGCCGCAGATCAGCTGGACCTGCGCGGGCGCGCTGCCGGCCTTCGCGGTGAAGGTGGCGATCATGTCGCTGATGTTGTAGAGGAAGTAGGTCAGGCCGGCCGACCAGGCGTCGCGCCGCAAGTCCAGGCCCGCTTCCCAGCCGCGCAGGTTCTCAGGCACGAGGTCGGGATTGGCGATGGTGGTGCTGGTGCCGGTGCCGAAGCTGCGCGTGAGGTTGTTGAAGCCGGGCGCGCGGAAGGCCTTGTAGGCGGCGGCGCGCACCGACAGCGCCTCGGTGATCTCGTAGCGGCCGGCCAGACTGGGATTGAACGCGGTCTTGCTGGCGGCGGGCAGCGCGCCGCCCGTGACCGCGCCGGAAGCGAGGGTGCGGCGGTTGGCGCGCGCGCCGATGGCGTAGCGGTCGACGCGGGCGGCGAGCGTGATGTCGAGCGGGTCCAGGGGCAGGAACTTGAACTGGCCGAACACGCCTTCGAAGGTCTGGGTGCCTTCGCCGCCGGTGCTGCTGTCGAAGCGGCCCTGGGGCGCGGCGGGAGACAGCGGCGTGTTGTAGAACAGCTCCGTGTCCTCGGCCGACAGGCGGCGGTAGTCGACCCCGGCCAGCACGCTGTACAGGAGCGGATTCACCCGCGTCGAGTACAGCACGCTGGCGCCGCGCTCGCGGTAGCGCAGGGTGCCCTGCTGGGAATAGAACTGGACCACGTTCTCGTTGACCTTGGCCGGGGTGAGCGCGGCGCTGGTGCTGGTCAGGCAGGTGGTGCCGCCCTGGTAGTAGCAGGTGTTGCCGTTGAGCTTGTCGAAGGCGACGTACTGGGCCCAGGCATTGGCCTGCAGCAGGCTGCGGTCGGCGAATTTGCGTTCCACCTGGGCCGACAGGTCCGGGCTCTTCTGCAGGTTGCGGCCGTACACGTAGCCGATGCGCTGGTCCTGCTCGTGGTAGCCGATCCGCACATAGCCCTGCACGCTGTCGGTGGGACGGGCGTAGGCGGTCAGGCTCAGGTTGCGGTTCTCGGCCTCGGTGGGGCGCTTCTGGGGAAAGCGGTAGAGGTAGGCGGCGGGCGTGGCCTGGTAGCCGTCCGTGTGGTAGACGTCGCCGGACAGGTTGAGGCCGGCGCGCTCGGACAGCGCGAAGTTGCGGCTGAAGGCCACGTTCCAGCTGCCCTGCGTCCCGGCGCTGACCTGCACCTGGCCGCTGTCGGTGCGGGCGCGCTTGGTGACGATGTTGACCACGCCGGCCACCGCCATGTTCCCCCACAGGCTGGAGTTACCGCCGCGCAGGATCTCGATGTGGTCGATGTTCGACAGCGGCACCTTGAACCACTGGGTGGTCAGGTAGAACGGGTCGTGGATGGGCACGCCGTCCAGCAGGACCAGGACCTTGGCGTTGCCCAGGCCGCGCATCTTGGTCTGGTGGCCGGTGGGGTCGGACAGGGCGGCCGGCACGGCGGAGAAATTCAGGCCGGGGACGTTGCGCAGCAGCTGGTCCAGGGTCTGGGCCGGGCTGGACTTGATCTCGTCGGACGAGACGATGGTGGTGTGCAGCGGCATCTGCTCGACCTTGGTCTGGCTGCGGCTGGCGGCCACGAGCACGGTCGCCATGTCGGCGGCGGGCTGCTGGGCAAAGGCGGGAAGAGCGGCGGCGATCAGGACGGCCAGGGGTAAGCGCCGGGCCAGGGCGGCAGCCTGGGGCTGCAGGGTGTGCGGGTTCATGTTTGTTCTCGGTAAACCGGTCGGGTAACCGGCGGTCACATAATCATGCATTTTGCATGCATGTTTCTATGACTCAAATCAACTTTCCAGTATGTACAGTCACATGCGGATTGGATGCATGTGGGCGCGCCGGCGTTTCCCGGAACGCGGCGGGGCTGGATCAGGCGGCGGAGAACGGGAGGGCTGGCGGGGCGCGCGGCTGGGCGGGCGACCAGGCGGCCGCGGTGGCGGGGGCGGGTGCGGCGGGCGCGGCGGCCGCGCGGTGCAGGCCGGCGGCGGCCAGGACCAGCGGGCCGCTCGGCGGCAGCCCGGCGCCGCCCGGGGTCCAGCACAAGGAGCAGTGCTGGGCGTGGTGGTCGGTGGCGGGAACGCCGGGGGCGCCGGACGGCAGCAGCTTGGCGCCGCCGGCGGTACAGATCTGGGCGAGGGGGAAGCCGTCCGCGCCGGCGCGCTGGGCCAGCTGGACGTAGGGCAGCAAGGACGCCAGCAGCACGGCAAGGATGGCGATCCATGCCGTTTGCCGCCGGGCGTGTTGTGCGAAAGTCATCCGGCGATTGTACCAGCGCTTACCGCCGCGGGAATTGATGCAGTTTGTTCGCGAGGGTCAGATCGCAGCGAAAGCAGTCGGCATTGCGTCGAGGCCAGTTTGCTGCAATGGGCGATCTGCCCCTGGTTTGGCGACCCTGGTTTGGCTAGTCGGCAGGGAACTCGAAATGGGCGGCGACCAGCTCGGCGGTGCCGCGGCCGAAGCGGTCGCCGATGGCGGCGAGCTGGGTGCGCAGCACGGTTTCAGGGCCGGCGTCCGGCGCCGTGTCCAGGGCCGCGCCGCCGGCGCCGGCCGGGCGGTCCGGAATAATGGTCAGGCCGTTGCGCGAGCGGATGTCCGCCGCGCCCAGCACATAGGCGTGGCTGCGCAGGGTGCTGGACCAGGCGTCGGCCAGCAGCGCCAGCGCCACCTCGTCGACGCCGGCCGCCGCCTCGATCTCGAACTCGCGGCGCGGCGCCAGCCAGCGGTTGAACACGTAGGCCGCGCCCATGCGGAACGTCACCCCATAGCGCGCGCTGTCGTGGCGGCTGCTCCAGTCGGCCAGGCCGTAGCGGCTGGCGGCGGCCGCCGCCGCGGCCGGGCCGCCCATCGCTTCGGCCAGGGCCAGCGACAGCGGGATGGCGGCGCTGATGCCGGCGCTGGAGATGAGCTTCCCGTCCTGCAGGTAGCGCACGTTGGCTTGCCACTGGGTGTCCGGCCAGCGCCGGGCACGCTCGTCGGAGCTGGCCCAGTGGGCGGTGGCGCGGTGGCCGCGCAACAGCCCGGCCTGGGCGACGACCAGGGCGCCGTCGCAGATGCTGACGATGGTCGCGCCCTTGGCGGCCTGACCGTTCAGCCACTCCAGCAGGGCCGGCGGGGCCGCATGGCCGAGGGCGGGCACGATCACGTAGTCGGCGCCCTCCGGATGCGCGCCGTCGAAGCCGGCCATGGCGGCGTCGGGGCGGATCGCGAGCGCGGGCCGCAGGCGCAGCGGGCCGTCGCCGGTGGACAGGGCCAGCACGTCGGCCGCGCCGGCGCTGCGCAGGATGCCGTAGGGGACCACGTAGTCGGACAGCTCGGTGTCGCCGTCGACGCCGATCACCGCCACCAGCGGGCGGGTGTGGCCGGCGCGCGGCTGCCATGGGGTGAGTGCGCCGGCGGCGGCGTGGCCGGCGGCGCACAGGATGAGCAGGGAAGACAGCAGGGCAGGAAGGCGCATGGTCTCTGGGCGGTGAACGGAAAGGCGCCAGTGTCGCCGCCGGGCGCGCCGGCGGCCGGACAATCGCCCCTGCTTTTGCGCCATAATGCGCAGCCATGGCACATATGCACCCACATCGGATCGTGGTGGTCGGCTTCGGCCCCGCCCAGATCATGGACCTGGCCGGGCCGCTCGAAGTCTTCGCCACGGCCAACACCCTGGCGCGCCTGGAAGGCCGGGCCGAACCCTATGCCCTGACCCTGGCCGCGCCCGAAGCGGGGCTGCTGGCGACCAACGCGGGCGTGCCCTTGTTCGCGGCCCACAGCCTGGCCGATCCGGCGCTGGCGGCCGACACGGTGCTGGTCGCGGGCGGGCGCGGGGCGCGCGCGGCGGCCGAGGACGCCGCCCTGATGGCGGCGCTGGCCGCCTTGTGCGCGCGGGCGCCGCGGGTGGCGTCGATCTGCACCGGGGCCTTTCCGCTGGCGGCGACCGGCCTCTTGGACGGACGCACCGCCACCACGCACTGGGCCCATTTCGACGAATTCGCGCAGCGCTTCCCGGGCGTGGCGCTGGAGCGCGACGCGCTGTTCGTGGGCGACGGGCGGGTGTCCTGTTCGGCGGGGATTTCGGCGGGGATCGACTTCTGCCTGTCGCTGGTCGAGCACGATCTCGGGCGCGCGGCCGCGCTCCAGGTGGCGCAGGGCCTGGTGGTCTATCTCCAGCGCCAGGGCGGGCAGTCGCAGTTCAGCCCGCGCCTGGCCGGGCAGGCGCGGCTCGGCGACGGCGACCGCTTCGCCGCGCTGCTGGCGTGGATGGAGGAAAACCTGGGGCGGGCCTTGCCGGTCGACTTGCTGGCCGAGCGCGCGGCCATGAGCGTGCGCAACTTTTCGCGCCGCTTCGCCGCGGCCTTCGCCATGCCGCCGTCGAAGTACGTGCTGCTGCTGCGGATCGACGCGGCGCGCGCGCTGCTGTCGGGCAGCGCGCTGGCGGTCGACCAGGTGGCGGCGCGCTGCGGGTTTCCGTCCGCGGAGGCGATGCGGGTGGCGTTCCAGCGCCAGCTGGGGCTGTCGCCGAGCGAGTTCCGGGCGCGCTTCCAGCAAACCGGGCGCTGAGCCGGTCCGGCTCAGTCCGCCAGGCTGAACAGGGTTTCGACGGGCGCCTGCAGGGCGCGCGCGAGCTTGAGGGCGAGCACGGTGGACGGGACCATGTGGCCGAGCTCGATCGCGTTGACCGACTTGCGCGTGGTGCCGGCCAGTTCGGCCAGTTCGGCCTGGGTCAGGTCGCGCAGGGCGCGCTGGACCTTCAGCGTGTTGTGCAGTTTCTCGTCCATGGGCACGCTCAGCGGTCGTACCAGAGCATCGAGCCGATGCCCGCCACGGCGGCCGTGAGCGCGCTCAGGCCGGCCATCAGCACCAGCGGCTGGGACGGGTCCGCCATGCTCAGCAGCACGGCCAGCACCGGCTGGGCCAGCAGCACCGCGGCCAGCGCGTTGCGGGTGGCGCGGCGCAGGCTGTGCTGGCGCCATTCGTCGGCCAGCAGGGCGCGCAGCGCGGCGCCGCGCGGCGGGGCATCGGCCAGGCCGACGCGCAGCCCGGCCAGGGCCAGCAGCAGCGCCAGCGGGAACAGGCGCAGCACGGTGCCGGCCATGCGCGCGGCCGTGGTGCCGGGCGCGGCATTGAGGGCGAGGGCGACGCCGCCCAACAGGACGAGCACGGTCAGGGCCAGCCACAGGGCGCGGCGGGTATAGGCGACGTGGGCTTCGGTGTACATGGTGCCTCCAGGAGTGACGATGAAGGCAGAGTAACATACTGGTTTCAAAATGTCACCTATAGGTGACATTGCGTGTGCTCAGGAGCTGACGGATCTTGCCGGCCAGCTGTTCGCGCCGGTAGGGCTTGGTGAGCAGCTGCATGCCGGGCTCGAGCCGGCCGCTGTGGATGATGGCGTTTTCCGGATAGCCCGAGGTGTACAGCACGCGCAGGCCGGGCTGCAGGGCGGTGGCCATGCGCGCCAGCTCCAGGCTGTTGAGCGTGCCGGGCAGGATGACGTCGGTAAACAGCAGGTCGCAGCGTAGGCCGGACTCGAGCAGGGCCAGGGCCGCGTCGGCGCTCTCGGCGGTGCGCACTTCGTAGCCGAGGTCGCGCAGCATGGCCACCACGGAGGCGCGCACCTGCGGATCGTCCTCGACCACCAGCACGGTTTCGCTGCCGCCGCGCGCGGGCGCGGCCGGCGGCTCGGCGTCCGGCGCGGGCGCGCCGGCGCTGCGCGGGAAATACATCTTGACCGTGGTGCCGTGGCCGGCCTCGCTGTAGATGCGGAAGTGGCCGCCGCTTTGCTTGACGAAGCCGAAGGCCATCGACAGGCCCAGGCCGGTCCCCTTGCCTTCCGGCTTGGTGGTGAAGAAGGGATCGACGGCGCGCTCGAGCACCTCGGGCGGCATGCCGGTGCCGGTGTCGGTCACGGCCAGCAGCACGTACTGGCCGGGCGGCACGTCGTGCAGGCTGCTCACGTAGGTCTCGTCCAGCACGGCGTTGGCCAGCTCGATGGTCAGGTTCCCGCCCTGGGGCATGGCGTCGCGCGCGTTGAGGGCCAGGTTGAGGACCACGTTTTCCAGCTGGTGCGGGTCGAGGGTGACGTGCCACAGGTCGGGCGGCACGGCGGTGGCGAGGGCGATGGTGGCGTTCAGGGCGCGCTGCAGCAGGTCTTCCATGCCGCGCAGGACGGCGCCGATCTCCAGCACCTGGGGCTGGAGCGGCTGGCGCCGGGCGAAGGCGAGCAGCTGGGACGAGAGCTTGGCGCCGCGCTCGACCGCGCCCAGGGCCATGGCCAGGTGGCGCTGCAGGGCATCCTGGCCGGCCAGGACGGGGTTGAGCTGGATCAGCTGCAGGCTGCCGCTGATCACCTGCAGCAGGTTGTTGAAGTCGTGGGCGACGCCGCCGGTGAGCTTGCCGATCGCTTCCAGCTTGCGGGCGTGCTGCAGGGCCTGGCGCGCCTGCTCCAGGGCCAGGCGCTCGGTGATGTCGCGCGTGACCTTGGCGAAGCCGAGCAGGCGTCCGGCCGGGTCGCGGATGGCGTCGATCACGACGCTGGCCCGGAAGCGCGAGCCGTCGCGCCGCACGCGCTCGCCCTCGGCCTCGTGGCGGCCGTCGCGCAGGGCGGCGGCCAGCGCGGCCGCGGGCAGGCCGCGCTCGCGCTCCGGTTCGGGATAGAAGCGGCTGAAGTGGGTGCCGATCACCTCCGCTGCGCGGTAGCCCTTGATGCGCTCGGCGCCGGCGTTCCAGCTGGCGATGGTGCCGTCCGGGGCCAGCATGTAGATGGCGTAGTCGGTCACGCCCTCGACCAGGATGCGGAACTGTTCGTGGCTGGCGCGCAGGGCTTCCAGGGCGTCGCGGCGGGCGCCGATGTCGCGCGCGACCGTGGTGTAGCCGACCAGGCTGCCGGCGGCGTCGCGCGCTGGCTCGATCAGCACGCTGGCCCACACGCGGCTGCCGTCCTGGCGCACGCGCCAGCCTTCGTCCTCGAAGCGGCCGGTGGCGCCGGCCACGGCCAGGGCGCGCTCGGGCAGGCCGGCCGCGCGGTCCTCGGCCGTGTAAAAGCAGGTGAAATGGCGGCCCAGGATGTCCGCCGCGCGGTAGCCCAGGCAGTGCTCGGCGCCCGGGTTCCAGCTGGCCACCCGCCCTTCCGGGTCGAGCAGGTAGATGGCGTAGCCGGCGATACTGTCGAGCAAAATCTGGGCGGAGGAAGCGGGCGGCATGCGGTCCTTCGGTGGGGCGGCCAAAGTCGTATCCTACAGGAAACTATAACGGGCGTGTGACACCGCACAAACCCTCCCGTGTAACACTGCTAGGCTGTTGGAGTGAACCACCAGCACCAAGGAGGACGACCATGCCGACCGGAGCCAGCCCGAAACGGGAACGTGAATACAAGGAACTCAAGGACGAGTTCAAGAAGGAGCACCGCTATCCGGGCCGCGAGGAGGAAGTCGCGGCGCGGATCGTGAACAAGCAGCGCGCCCAGCACGGCGAGACCAAGGGCTCGCACAAGTAGGGGCCATGAGCGGCACACCTCTTCCCACCCCATCGACACTGAGCCAGGAGCAGCGCCTGGAGCTGCTGGTGTCGGGCATCCGCGACTACGCGATCTACATGCTCGACCCGCGCGGCTATGTCAGCAGCTGGAACAGCGGCGCCCAGCGCTTCAAGGGCTACGCGGAGCACGAGGTCATCGGCCGCCATTTCTCCGACTTCTACACGCCCGAGGACCGCGCCGCCGGCCTGCCCGAGCGCGCCCTGCGGGTGGCGCTGGAGGAGGGCAAGTACGAGAGCGAAGGCTGGCGCGTGCGCAAGGACGGCGCGCGTTTCTGGGCCAGCGTCGTGATCGACCCGGTCTACGACAGCGCCGGCCACCTGCACGGCTTCGCCAAGATCACGCGCGACATCACCGACAAGAAGCGCATGCAGGACGAGCTCATGGCCAGCGAGCAGCGCTTCCGCATCCTGGTGCAGGGCGTGACCGACTACGCCATCTACATGCTCTCGCCCACCGGCACGGTCACCAACTGGAACGCGGGGGCCGAGCGCATCAAGGGCTACGGCGCGTCCGAGATCGTGGGCAAGGACTTTTCGCTGTTCTACACGCCCGAGGACCGCCTGGCCGGCAAACCCAAGCGCACCCTGGCCACGGCCGTGCGCGACGGGCGCTGCGAGTCCGAGGGCTGGCGCGTGCGCAAGGACGGCACCCGCTTCTGGGCCCACGTGGTGGTGGACGCGATCCGCGACGACACCGGGCAGCTGCTCGGCTTTGCCAAGGTCACCCGCGACATCACCGAGAAGCGGCGCGCGGCCGAGGAGCTGGAGCAGGCGCGCGAAGCCTTGTTCCAGTCGCAGAAGCTGGAGGCGATCGGCCAGCTCACCGGCGGGATCGCCCACGATTTCAACAACCTGCTGGCGGTCATCTCGAGCGGACTGGACGTCATCGGCGCCCAGGGCGGCCAGGTCGACCGGCGCGTGGTCGACAGCATGCGCCGGGCGATCGAGCGCGGCTCCAGCCTGAACCAGCAGCTGCTCTCGTTCGCCCGCCAGCAGCCGCTCAGTCCCCAGCTGCAGCGGCTGAACGGCCTGATCGCCGGCTTCGAATCCGTGCTGCGCCGGGCCACCAGCAACGACATCGCGCTCGAGATCGACCTCGCGGCCGAGCAGGACGCGGTGCTGGTCGACGAGGCGCGCTTCGAGGCCAGCCTGCTGAACCTGGTGGTCAACGCGCGCGACGCCATGCCGGAGGGCGGCCTGATCCGGGTGAGCACCGCCAACACCGACCTGCGCG
Source organism: Telluria sp. (assembly GCA_035655255.1). Taxonomy (GTDB): domain Bacteria; phylum Pseudomonadota; class Gammaproteobacteria; order Burkholderiales; family Burkholderiaceae_D; genus Telluria. Next base: position 11,252 of record DASRUW010000101.1, read on the forward strand.
CGCGCGAAGTGGGGGCCCTCGCGGCCGGGCGCTACGTGCGCGTGTCGGTGCGCGACAACGGCTGCGGCATGGGGCCGGAAACGCGGACCCGCGCCTTCGAGCCCTTCTACACGACCAAGCCGGTGGGCAAGGGC
>DASRUW010000102.1:0-2056 GCA_035655255.1 Telluria sp.
ACGCGCCGGAGCCGAACTTCCTGTACTACCTGGCGATGCCTGCCACCGGCGTGGTGGCGCGCGAGGTGGTGGAGGCCTATCCCGGCCAGGTCGGCAACCATCCGATCGTCACCGGGCCGTTCATGGTCGGCGAATGGAAGCGCAGTGACCGCATCGTCCTGCTGAAGAACCCGCAGGCTAGCGCCGTGTTCCACAGTGCCGTCGCTTCGGCGCTGGAAGGCAAGCGCCTGCCTTTCGTGGACCGGGTCGAGGTGCGCGTGGCCGAGGAACTGCAGGGGCGCGTGCTCGGCTTCCTGAACGGCGAATACGACTTCATCGAGCAGGTGCCGGAATCCATGCGCGACATGGTGCTGGAAGGCGACCGCCTGAAGCCCGAGCTGGCCGCGCGCGGCCTGACCCTGTACAAGTTCATCCCGCTCCAGACCTACTACATGTGGATGAACATGGAGGACCCGGTGGTCGGCGGCTACAGCAAGGACCGGATCGCCCTGCGCCGCGCGATCGCCCTGTCCTACGACGCCGAGGAGGACGTGCGCCTGCTGAAGAAAGGCCTGGCCATCCACGCCGAATCGCCGCTGCCGCCGAACGCCATCGGCTACGACCCGGCTTACCGCAGCCCGGTGCGCTACGACCCGCAGCTGGCCAACGCCCTGCTGGACCGCTACGGCTACAGGCGGGGCGCGGACGGCGTGCGCACCGACCCGCGCGGCCAGCCGCTGACACTGACCATGTCGAGCGAGGCGACGGCCGGCGGCCGCCTGCGCGACGAGTTGTGGCGCAAGTGCCTGAGCGCGCTCGGGCTGCGGGTGGTCTTCAAGAGCGACAAGAAGACCGAGATCATCAAGGCCTCGCGCCTGGGCAAGGTGCAGATGTTCGAATCGAACTGGTTCGGCGACTTCCCGGACGCGGAGAACTTCTATCAGCTCCTGTACGGCCCGAACAAGGGCCGCGCCAACTACGCCCGCTTCGACCTTCCCGACTACAACGTCCGCTACGAAAAAGCGCGCCTGCTGCCGGACGGGCCGGAGCGCCGCCAGCTGGTGTTCGAGATGAATCAGCTGATCCACGCCTACAACCCGTGGGTGCCGCTGACTCACCCGGTGTCGGCCGATATCACGCAACCGTGGTTAAAAAACTACACTCGACATCCGGTCGAATTCACCCAATGGCGCTACCTGGACATTGATTTGTCCATACGCAAAGGACGGAAATCTCCCTGAGTCAGCATGTCATTCCTAAAAGTTATGCTTAATACAGGTTATTTCATTGGCATGCCCGCAATCGTCCGGCGTACCCTCGGAAAGATCAAAAAATAGTGGTTACCTTCCCAAGGAGAGATACGTGAAAGTCAAGAAGCTAGCGCACCTGATAGCCATGATCGGCGTAGCCGGCGCCGCCTCCGCGCAGACCGCCGCTCCCGAGCAGCCGATCGCGCGTGTGGAGATCACTGGTTCGAGCATCAAGCGCATCGCCAAGGAAGGCGCGCTGCCGGTCCAGATCATTTCGCGCAAGCAGATCGAAGCCCAGGGCATCGTCACCGCCGAACAGCTGATCGCGACGCTGTCCGTGAACGGCACCGGCTCCGACAACCTCGCCTCCAACTCGGACGTGACCTCCGGCGCCCAGCGCGGCAACAACGGCGCCTCCTCCGCCAACCTGCGCGGCCAGGGCGCGGACAGCACCCTGGTGCTGCTGAACGGCCGCCGCGTCGCAACCCATGGCATGAAGGGTTCGGCGGTCGACCTCAACTCGATCCCGATGGCCGCGGTCGAACGCGTCGAGGTGCTGAAGGACGGCGCCTCCGCGATCTACGGTACCGACGCCGTCGGTGGCGTGATCAACTTCATCCTCCGCAAGGACTACAAAGGCTTGGAAGCCCAGGCTTTCACCGACATGACCCAGAAGGGCGGCGGCGACATCCACCGCGTATCGATCACCGGCGGCTGGGGCGACCTCGATCAGCAGGGCATGAACTTCCTGGTGGCCGGCTCGCACAGCGAGAACAAGGCACTGCGTGGCGACCAGCGCGACTTCGTCAACACCTTCCAGCCGAACC
>DASRUW010000103.1:0-2033 GCA_035655255.1 Telluria sp.
TTGGAGCCGGTAATCACCACTTTCGCGGCCGGTTCATCCTTCTTGGCTTCGGGTTGTTTGTCGGTTTGCTGGCCGTGGGCGAGCCCGGCCATCAGGCTAAGGGCGAGGCCGACCGCAGCCGCCCCCCGCGTCTGTTGGAACTTCATGAATGGTTTCCCCTAGTTATAGTAATTGCAATACGTGCGATGGCAGGACTGGTGCCCGCCTTTGACACGCGGGCGGAACTATAGCCGGGATGGCACCGAACAATATTGGGAGATTGCTCTAATCGTCATGAGTGTTGTTTATTTACCAAAAACAAACATTTGACATTGTTTTCCGCACCGTTCATATAACCGAAGCGACAAGCCTCATTTCCAATCGAATATATCGACATGCATTTCGCGTTATATCATTGCACTCACTGCTATTCTTCTCTCGCCCGCCCATGATGGATTTCGAAACGTTGAACGCCTGTGCTGCGTCCGAATTCAGCCACCTGCTGCACGGCATCTATGAGCATTCGCCCTGGATTCCCGAGCGCGCAGCCGCAAGGCGCCCGTTCGCGACAGTCGCTACGCTCAAGCTGGCCTTGCAGGAAGTGGTGAGCGCGGCTAGCGAGGACGAGCAACTGGGTCTGATCCGCGCGCACCCCGAGCTGGCCGGCAAGGCCGCCATCGCGGGCGAGCTGACGGCGGAATCGACGGGCGAGCAGGCCAAGTCGGGCCTGAACCAATGTTCGCCGGGGGAGTATGCGGCCCTGCACCAGCTGAATGCGGACTACAACGCCAGGTTTGGGTTCCCCTTCATCCTCGCCGTGAAGGGCCCAACCGGACAGGGGCTCACGCGTGAGCAGATCATCGCCACGTTCAGACGCCGCCTGAAGAACCGGCGCGATGTGGAGATGGCCGAATGCCTGCGCCAGATCCACCGCATCGCGGAGATGCGCATCAACGACCTGCTGCAGGTCGAACTGGAATACGGGCCGCAGATCATGGAATGGGCGGAGGTGATCGGCGCGTGGAGCGACGAGACCGAAGGCCTCACCTGCTCCTACATGACGGACGCGCACCGCCGCACTGCGGACCAGCTGGCGCAGTGGATGCGCGCGGCGGGCATGGACGTGCACATCGACGCGGTCGGCAATGTGGTGGGCCGCTATGCCGCCGCCACGCCTGGCGCGAAGTCCTTGATCACCGGCTCGCACTACGACACGGTGCGCAATGCGGGCAAGTACGACGGGCGTCTCGGTATCCTGTTGCCGATCGCGGTGGTTGGTCGCCTCCACGCTTCCGGCCAGCGCCTGCCCTTCAATCTCGAAGTGATCGGGTTCGCCGAGGAAGAAGGCGTGCGCTTCAAGAGCACCTTCCTGGGCAGTAACGCGGTCACCGGGCACTTCGACCTGTCCCTGCTCGACAGACAGGATGCCGACGGCGTCACCATGCGCGACGCGCTGCGCGGTGCGGGACACGATCCGGATGCGATTCCCGCCCTCGCGCGCAAACCGGAGGACGTGCTGGCTTATGTCGAAGTACATATCGAGCAAGGACCGGTGCTGCTTGAACGCGGGCTGCCGCTGGGCGTCGTCACGGCCATCGCGGGGAGCTCGCGTTATCTGATCGAATTGACTGGCGTCGCGTCGCACGCGGGGACCACGCCGATGGATATGCGCAAGGATGCGGCGGCAGCGGCGGCGGAGATCGTGCTGTTGGTGGAGAAGCGCTGCGGCGGACAAGGCGCGCTGGTCGGCACGGTCGGTCAGCTGGAAGTGCCGGGAGGCTCGGTGAACGTGGTGCCCGGCGTGTGCAAACTGTCGCTGGACATTCGCGCGGCGGACGACGTGCAGCGGCTCACGGCGGTGCGGGACGTGCTCGACGGGATCGGGAAGATTTGCGAGCGGCGCCAGGTCGAGTGCCACATCGAACGGATCGTTTCGGCCGATGCGGCGCCGTGCGCGCCGCGTCTGATGGATCAGCTGGGAGCGGCGGTCGAGCGCGCAGGCGTGCCGCGCTTCGACCTGCTATCCGGCGCGGGACACGACGCGATGGCGATGG
>DASRUW010000104.1:0-4522 GCA_035655255.1 Telluria sp.
CGCCCGACATCGAGCGGCCGGTGTAGAGCAGTTCGGCCGCTCGGCCCTGGCCGATCAGGCGCGGCAGGATCGAGCAGGCGCCCATGTCGCAGCCGGCCAGGCCGACCCGCGTGAACAGGAAGGCGGTCTTGCTGCGGGCCGTGCCCAGGCGCAGGTCGGATGCCATGGCGAGGATCGCGCCCGCGCCGGCGCACACGCCGTCCACGGCCGCGACGATCGGCTGCGGGCAGGCGCGCATGGCCTTGACCGCGTCGCCCGTCATGCGCGTGAAGGCCAGCAGGCCGGGCATGTCGAGCCTGGTGAGCGGGCCGATGATATCGTGCACGTCGCCGCCCGAGCAGAAGTTCTCGCCCGCGCCGGTGACCACGACGGCCTTCACGTCGTCCGCATAGGCCAGCGCGCGGAACAGGTCGCGCAGTTCGGCATACGAACCGAAGGTGAGCGGGTTCTTGCGCTCGGGCCGGTTGAGGGTGATGGTGGCCACGCCATCCTTGACGGCGAAGAGAAAGTGCGTGGCCGCGTAGTCGGCCAGCTGGCTGCGGTTGCCGGGCAGCTGGTGCGGTTCGCCTTGCAGGTAGCGCATAGGATTCCTTAGTCGTTGCGGTCGTTCAGTTGACGCTTCATCTTGTCCAGCAGGTCGATCAGCTGCGCCTTGTCGGCCGGCGCCATGCCGCCGAACAGCTCGGCCACCCAGCCCTCGTGCACCACCGCCATTTGCGCGAACGCCTCGCGCCCGGCGGACGTGAGCTTGACGCTGTAGGCGCGGCGGTCGGCCGGATCGGGCACGCGTTGGACCAGCCCCTCTTCTTCCAGCTGGTCGGTGATGCCGGTGACGTTCCCGCCCGTGACCATCATGCGGCGCGACAGCTCGCCCATGCGCAGGCCGTCCGGGTGGCGTTCGAGCTGCGCCATCAGGTCGAAGCGCGGCAGCGTGATGCCGAAGTTCGTGCGCAGGCGGCTGCGGATCTCGTTTTCGACCCGCACGGTGCACGACAGCATGCGCAGCCACAGCTTGAGGGACTGGTGATGGTCGCCCGTCAGGCGCGAGGCCAGGTCGAGCTGCTGGTCGTCGGCGCTCACATGACCTCCCCGCCGGCGACCGCGATCGCCTGCCCGTTCAGCGCGGCCGACGACGGCAGGCAAAGCCAGCGCACGGTGTCGGCCACTTCGTCCGGCTGCACCAGCCGTCCCTGCGGATTATGCGCCGCCAGCTCCGCGCGCGCCTGGCGTTCGTCGCGTCCCGTCTTGCGCATGATGTTGGCCACCGCTTCCTGCACGATTTCCGTGTCCGTGAAGCCGGGGCAGACGGCGTTGACCGTGACGCCGCGCGTGGCCAGCTCCAGCGCCAGCGCGCGCGTGAGGCCGACCAGGCCGTGCTTGGCGGCGCAGTAGGCCGCGACGTAGCGGTAACCGGTCAGGCCCGCCGTCGAAGCCACGTTCACGATGCGGCCCCAGCCCGCGTCCAGCATGCCTGGCAGGACCGCCTCGATGCAGTGATAGGCGCCGGTGAGGTTGGTGTCCAGCATGCGCTGCCACAGGGCCGCATCGGTCTTCAGGAACGGTGCGGACTGCGCCGCGCCCGCGTTGTTGACCAGGATGTCGATCGCGCCGAAACGCGCGCTGGCGCGGGCCACCGCGTCCTGCACCGACGCCTCGGCGGTGACGTCCATGCGCGCGCAGGCGGCGCGTTCGCCCAGGGCGAGCGTCGCGCGCGCCAACGTAGCCTCGTCGCGCGCGGCCAGGGTGACGCAGGCGCCCTCCGCCAGCAACGCCCGCGCCACCGCCAGGCCGATGCCGCGTGAAGCGCCGGTGACCAAAGCGTGCTTGCCGTTCAATGCGCTCATGCTCATCCTTCCAGCAGCCGCGCGGCCACCTGCTGCGGCGACAGGCCCGCGCTGGCGGCCGCCAGCTGGCGCTCGCGCTCCAGGTTGCGCTCCAGCTGCGCCTTCCCGGCCAGGTATTGCTTGGGCCAGGCGACGGCCGTGTAGCCGATCCTGGCCGCCTCGGCCAGGGTCCAGGCCGGATTGGCCAGATGCGGCCGGCCCACGGCGCACAGGTCCGCGCGGCCGGCGGCGATGATGCTGTTGGCGTGGTCCGCCTCGAAGATCGAACCGACGGCAATGGTCGCGATGCCTGCCTCGTTGCGGATACGGTCCGCGAACGGGGTCTGGTACATGCGGCCGAACACGGGCTTCTCGTCCTTGCTGACCTGGCCGGAGGAGCAGTCGATCAGGTCGGCGCCGGCCTCCTTGAACAAGGCCGCGATGCGCACGGCGTCGTCCGGCGTGATGCCGCCTTCCACCCAGTCATGGGCCGAGATGCGCACGCTCATGGGCAGGTGTTCCGGCCAGACGGCGCGCATGGCGCGGAACACGCGCAGCGGATAGCGGCAGCGGTTTTCCAGGCTGCCGCCGTAGTCGTCGGTGCGCCGGTTGGTGAGCGGCGAGATGAAGGCGGACAGCAGGTAGCCGTGCGCGCAGTGCAGCTCCAGCCAGTCGAAGCCCGCTTCCGCCGCCGCACGGGTGGCGCGCACGAAATCGGCTTCGATGCGGTCCATGTCGTCCGGCGTGGCGGCGCGCGCCACCTGCGACACGCCCGGCAGGTATTGTTCGTCCGATGCGGCCACCAGCGGCCAGTTATGTTCGGGCAGCGGCTGGTCGATCCCCTCCCACATCACCTTGGTCGATCCCTTCGGCCCGGCGTGGCCCAGCTGCATGGCGATCTTCGCGTCCGTGCTGGCATGGACGAAATCGACGATACGCTTCCAGGCCGCCGTGTGCTCCGGCGTGTACATGCCGGGACACGCCGGGGTGATGCGCGCATCGGCCGACACGCAGGTCATCTCCGCGAACACCATGGCCGCGCCGCCCAGCGCGCGCGCGCCGAGGTGCACCAGGTGGTAGTCGCCCGGCACCCCGTCCACGGCCGAATACTGCGCCATGGGGGAAACCACGATCCGGTTCTTGAGCAGGACGCTGCGCGCGCGGTATGGCGTCAGCATGGGCAGGACGCGCTGGCCTTCCGGGAACGGCACGCCGGCTTGCGCGCAGGCGCGCCGGGCCAGCCAGTCCTCGTAGCGTTCAACGTAGGCGCGGTCGCGCAGGCGCAGGTTCTCGTGCGAGATGCGCTGGCTGCGGGTCAGCATCGAGTACGCGAACTGCTGCGCATCGAGGTGGCTGTAGCGCCCCACGTTCTCGAACCACTCCATCGAATTGCGCGCGGCCGACTGGATCTTGAGCACTTCGACCGAGCGCGTGGCCTGGTAAGCCCCCAGCGCCGCGCGCGGGTCGGCATGCGCGCCGAAGCAGCGCGCCAGCTCGATCGCGTCCTCCAGCGCCAGCTTGGTGCCGGAACCGATCGAGTAATGCGCCGTGTGCGCGGCGTCGCCCATCAGCACCACCGGCACGGCGCCGTTCCAGTGCACCCAGCGTTCGCACACGATGCGCGGGAACACGATCCAGATCGCGGAACCGCGCAGGTGGGTCGCGTTCGACATCAGGGCGTGGCCGTCCAGGACGTCGGCGAACAGGCGCTCGCAGAAGGCGATGCCCTCCTCCTGCGACATGTCTTCCAGGCCGCTCGCGCGCCACACGTCTTCCGGGGTCTCGACGATGAAGGTGGAGGTGTCGCCGTCGTACTGGTAGATGTGGGCCTGGAACCAGCCGTGCTCCGTCTGCTTGAACGAGAAGGTGAAGGCGTCGAACTTCTTCCTGGTGCCGAGCCAGACGAAGCGGCAGCGGCGTTTCTCGATCGACGGCTGGAAGGTCGATGCATAGCGGGTGCGGATGCGGGAATTGAGGCCGTCCGCCGCGATCACCACATCGGCGTGGTACTGCGCCGCGATGGCCTGGTCGTCCTCCACGTCGGTTTCGAACACCAGGCGCACGCCCAGTTCCTCGCAGCGCTGCTGCAGGATGTTCAGCAGGCGCTTGCGCCCAATGCCGCAGAAGCCATGGCCGCCCGAGGTGACGCGCGCGCCCTTGAAGAACACATCGATGTCGTCCCAGTGATTGAAGGCCTGCAGGATCGTGCGCGCGGTCTGTTCGTCCGCCTGCACCAGGTTGGCGAGCGTCTGGTCGGAAAACACCACGCCCCAGCCGAAAGTGTCGTAGGGCCGGTTGCGCTCGACCACGGTGATGGCGTGCGCCGGGTCCTGCTTTTTCATCAGCAGCGCGAAATACAGGCCGGCGGGGCCGCCGCCGATACAGACGATGTTCATGGATTGCGCAGTTTGAAGCGTTGCAGCTTGCCCGTCTCCGTGCGCGGCAGCTTGTCGGCGAAGCGCACGGAGCGCGGGTATTTGTAGGGGGCGATGTGTTCCTTCACGTAGGCCTGCAGCGCGCTGGCCATGGCCTCGGAGGGCTCATGCCCGGGCTTGAGCACGACGTGCGCCTCCACGATCTGGCCGCGCTCCTCGTCGGCGCGGCCCACCACGCCGCATTCGGCCACGGACGGATGGCGCAACAGCACGTCCTCGACCTCGGCCCCGGCGATGTTGTAGCCGGCCGAGATGATCATGTCG
>DASRUW010000105.1:0-2424 GCA_035655255.1 Telluria sp.
CGCCAGCACGATTCCGAGTGTGAGCATGAACTGAAACAGCGCCGTCCCGCGGCCGCGCAGGTGGGCCGGCAGTGTCTCGGCCAGATAGAGCGGCGCCACGACGGCGATCACGCCGCCGCTGGTGCCCTGCAGCAGGCGGCCAGCCAGCAAGGGAAGGAAGGAGCGCGACAGGAAGATCAGGCCGACGCTGAGGACGAACAACACGGCGCTTCCGATCATCATGCGGCGGCGTCCGATCAGATCGGCCATGATGCCGGCCGCCACGGAACCGAGGATGGAGCCGGCCAGGACGGCCGCGACGACGGCCGAGAGCTCGGACTCCGCGAGTTCGACCGTGCGGTTCAGATAGGGGAGGGCCGGATCGATGACACCGATGTCGACGCCATACAGCATGCCGCCCAGGCCGCAGATGGCCAGGATCAGCAGGGTGGCGGGCTTGTCGATATGTGACTTCATTTCTTGCTCGCGTCGCCGGACACACGTGGGTGGGATGCCGTCAGCACAGCAAGAGCGTCGCCGACGGCGCGTTCGCCGGTCGCATCGCTCGGCAGATTGACCAGGCGCCCGTTCACGACCAGGGCGGTCGAGCCGCCGCCGTCCAGGTTGAGGGCGTCGCGCGCGCCAAGCGCCTTCATCAGCTTGCGCAATTCCTCGATCGTCAGCCCCACGCTGCGTCGATGGTCGTGCCCGTCCACGGTAACGAGCAGCACCGTGCCGTCCTGCTTGATTCCGATCGCGGTGCGCGGGTTGCGCCGGTTGATCCATTCGTGCATCAGGAGGCGATGCGCAGCGTCGTCCGGGACCGCCTCCATCGCCCAGCCTTCGGCGGCGTCGCGGCGGATTTCCGCACCGGAGCGCAGCAGGGTCGGCCCCGCGTTGACCGCGAAGCTGGGGTGCAGGCCGGCGCCGCCCGCCGAGAGCGCGCTGTCGAAGACGGCGGTGGCGCCCGCGGCGATGCACGCTTCGATCCGCTTGATCCGGTCACTGCCAGGCGTCACGACCAGCACGCTTTCGTCGCTGGCCGCCGCCTCGTCCGCGCCGAGCCTGCGCGCGTGCCCGGCGGGATCGAGCGCGAAGCGGTCGCCGGTAAGGCGCATGGCCGTGAAGGGACCATGGGGCGGGAAATACACGAGGTCGTCCTGATAGTGGCAGGTGTAATCGTGGATCGGCGCTTCGCCGGTGCGGCGACCGCAATTGCGGACCAGGCCGGGTTGGCGGTTGACGCCGTCGACGGCGATCCGCTCACCGTTCGACCACACGAGCGTGGCCTGCCAGTCGAGGTCATCGGTCAGCAGGATCGGGCGCCGCGCATCGCCGGTCACGATCACGGCGGGTCGCCGCGCGACCGGGGTACTGTTGAGCTGGCCGGCAAGGATGGACAGCCCGGCCGGCTGCCCTGGAAACCCGTCTTCTGCGTGCTCCACGAAGAAGCCCCCATTGACGGCCAGCGCGGCCCCGGCGCGCCGGGCCAGGACGCTGGTCGGCGTGCGCAATTGCCGGGCATTGTCACCCGCTTGCGCCACCAGGGTGGCGCCGGGCGCGATGGTCGCGATCCGGATGTCCCAGGGGCCGTCGGCGTTGCCGGCGTCCTCCGAGCTGTGGCGCGCGTGGAGCCGGCAGCCGTCGCGCGCGGCCGCACGCGCGGCGCGCAGGGCGCCGTCCCGGCTGCTGAACTTGCCGCCTTGCAGCACCTGATAGGGCTCCGCGGATTCCCCGGCGATGCGGAAAGTATCGACCTGGGCGCGCAGCCCGAGCCCAGTGAAGCAGGATCGCTGGCGGCCCAGTTCCGCCTCCCCCCGCACGACGCCGCTCATCAGTAGCCAATGCGCCCGCGGCGCGTGTCCGCCCCGGCGCACATGCTCAAGCTCAACGCCCGGAGCCACCCGTTCGGTGCGGCTCGTCTGCGTCAGGCCCTTCCTGCCCAGAGGAAGCTCGGCCGTTGCCGCGTCGGCGGCGCAGGTCAGGCAGGTGCCGAGCGCGAGAAGGAGACAGGCCAGCCGCGCTGGCGTGGAAAGAGGCTTCATGTCGTTCACCTGTGCCCCTGTCACATTGCGTAGCGCAGGCCGAGCAGGATGCGCCGGTCGAGGTCGTACACCCCGAACGGGTAGCGCGGCGAGCTCGACTTGTCGACGAACTGGGAACGGCTCAGGTTCAGCACGTCAAGTTGCAGCGTGAGGCGCTTGCCCAGCTTGTAGGATGCGGTCAGGTCGTACTGGCCGTAGGCGTTACGGAAGCGCGGCACGCCGAAATCGTCGCTGAAGTTGGCAAGGTACTTGCCGCGCCAGGCGTACGACAGCCGGCCGCTGAAGGTGCCGTTGTCGAAGTAGAGCGCCGCGTTGTAGCTGTTCTTCGACAAGCCCGGCAGCCCGCTGCTGCGCACGTCGCCCTGCTGGGCGAAATTCGCCGAGCTCTTGGTGTAGGTGT
>DASRUW010000106.1:0-4451 GCA_035655255.1 Telluria sp.
GGCGCTGGTGGCCGTGGCCGAGGTCAGCGGCCACAGGCTGTCGCTGATGGCGGCCATGTTGCCGATGTTCCAATCCACTTCGCTTTGCAGGGTCTTCAGGAAGCGCGCGCGCTCGGCCGACATGTCGGCCGACCAGCCGGAGACGGGCGTGAAATTGGCCGGCAGCTCGCGCGGACGGGCGTGGCTCAGCACGGCGTTGCGCAGGGCGACGTTGTCGGGCACGAGGAAGGTGGCGGCGCTGCTGGTGACGTCGAAGGAGCGCGGGTCGGACCAGGCCGTGATCGAGGTCGACGGGCGCACGCGCCAGCTGTAGTGGCCGGCCGGGAAGGCCTGGGTCGGCAGGAACCAGTTGCGGCTGCTGGTGTAGGTGTAGACGACGGCGCCGTCGCGCGAGACTTCGAGCACGTAGCTCGGCGGATTGCTGCTGTGGCGCGACCACGCGAACGGGGGCGGGTTCTGCGGGGTGCTGGAATAGCTGGCGGGCGCGGGACGCACGGCTTCGACGTCGCTCGAGATTACCCAATCCGCATGGGCCGAGGCGGCCACGGCCAGGCTGGACAGCACAGCCAGGCGCGCAGCGGTGTATGGCAGAAATTTCATGGCAACTCCGGAAGAGATCGGTAGGACTTGGACTACAAGGTCCACTCTACATCGATTTTCCGCATGGAAAAATTTGAGACACAAATTTTCCTTGAATCGTTTCCATGGTGTTCAGAAAAGTGTCGCGCTTTTCGCACACAAATATCAAGAAAATCAAAGCACTTATCTCCACTGCATGAGCCGTTAACTTCTTGAACAAATGTAAAATTCAGTCGAAATAGCGGTTACCAAATTATGAAATTTGCAGCGCGGCGCTCAACTTGTAGTCAATCGGTATGTGCCGGCTTGCTAAGATAATCACCGCAAGAAATTTCAAAAGGAGAAGGGCACGTGATGAACATACTGCTATGGGTTCTGCAGGGACTGGCGGCGCTGCTGTATGGCGCCTCTGGGATCATGAAGGTATTCATGTTCGAAAAGATCAGCGGGGACGTTCCCTCCTTCGGCGCTTTGCCGCGGGAAGCGTGGATGACTTTGGGAATTGTCGAACTGGTATGCGTGGTTGGACTCATCGTCCCCGCGGCCTTCCGCTGGAACCCCTCGCTCACCGTGCTCGCCGCCGCGATCCTGGCGGCCGAGAGTCTGATCTTCATCGGCGTGCACATCAAGTATCGCGAGCCCGCCGCCATCGTCATGTGTGCCATTCTGGGCGTGCTGATGGCATTCCTCGCCTACGGCCGACTTAGCCTCTACCGGATCGTCTAAGTCGCCGTCATGGGACTCCGCCCTAGCGCCAAACGCTGCCCGATAGCCAGCGGCAAAAAAAAACCGCCGGGCCACTGGGGCGCACGGCGGTGAGAGAAAGCGTGGCGCGTACTAGAACACGCCCTGGAGCGAGACCGACAGCAGCTTGGAATCGCCGAAGAAGGGGTAGCTGTACTCCGACTTGTCCTTGGTGATGTCGTATTGCAGCTTGAGCGCCATGTTGCGCTTGACGTCCCAGCGCAGCGACAGGTAGCGCGTGTTGCGCCCCTCGATGGGCGCGGCCACGGTGCGGTAGCGCGACATGGTGAACATGGGCGTCCAGGCCCCGAACTGGTAGCCCACCCCGAACAGGGCGTACTTGTAGATCCCGTTCAGGCCCTTGGCCGCGTCCACCTGTTCGTAGCGGTCGACCTCGGACTTGATCAGCCAGTTGTCGCGGTCGAGGTTGGCGGACAGGCCCATGATGCGGGTGCGCTGGTCATGCACATCCAGCAAGTAGTTGCGCTTGCCGTCGGCCCCGTTCTGCCACAGGTTGTCCTGGTAGGTCATGAACATGGCGCGCACGTCCAGGCCGTTGGCGTTGGCGGAGACGTAGGCGCCGACGATGTTCTTCCACGCTTCGTGGGTCGGATCGGTCCAATAGATCTTGGTGTCGTAGGCGTCGTCGTGCTGCTCGTAGCTGCCGGTCCAGGCGTGCACGGTGGCGGCCCAGTCGCTGCTGCCGAGCTGGGTGCGCCAGGTGACGTTGGCGCCGTTGTAAGCGTAGATCGGCCAGCCGTACACGTCCGGCGCCGGCCGCACCCAGGGATAGGCGTAGCCAATGTAGAGATAATCGCTGTAGTAGTAGAGCGGGATGCGGAAGCGGCCGGCCTGGAAGGTCCATTCCGATTCGGTGGACGGCTGCCAGGTCACATAGGCCCAGTCCACCGTCGGGCGCGAGCCGTAGTTGGGGTTGAGCGCGCGGCTGACCAGCTGGGCGGTCGCCGACAGCGTGGGCGAGAAGTCCTTGCGGATCTGCAGGCCGAGCAGGGATTCCTGGTCGAACTGCCAACCCTTCTCCTTCTCGTAGACGCCGGTGTACTCCCAGCCCTGGATGGTGCACGGGCATTTCCACTGCTGGTAAGTCCAGGGCGCGCTGCTGCCGAGCGCCGAGCCGCTCAGCACCTTGGCGCCGGTGATCGAATAGAAGCCGGTCAGGTGCCAGGAATTGTCGGGGCCGAAATCCGTGGCTCCGGCGGACGCGGCAACCAGGGGCAGGATGAGCGCGGCGAGTGCGTTCTTCATACGATGTCTCCTCAGTCGTTCCGCTTATTGCACGGTGGCGACGACCTTGACGCTGTCGTCCACGGCGGACTTCTCGATGTAGCCGATCGCCTTCGGGTTCTCGGCCACCGCCTTCTTGACCTCCGCACTGCTCTTCATCTCCGCCGGCGGCTTGCCTTTGCCGGTGAAGGCGAGCTTGGACCAGATGGCTTGCACTTGAGCGGGCTCCTTCTCGAGGACTTTCTTGTAGAACTCGGCGCGGATGGGCGAACCCTCGGCCTGTTCGATCGGTGTGAACATGACGGAACCGCCAAGAAAGAATTGCGCCGCCTGCGACGGAAACATGCGGGTGGCGGGATTGGCGGGATTGACGATGATCACCAGCTCGGCACGGGCCGGGATCGCGACGGCCAACAGCGTTGGCAGCAATACGGGCAGTAGGCGTTTCACAAGTTCCCCCCAGAATTCGTTGAACGACTGCCAGTCCAGTCTACGCCGCTGGTTTGACAATAATCAACAATTCAAGGGGGCTTGTTCCAACGGCGCAACGGAAAGATTCAATCCGTTTTCATCATGTCAACGACGCGGCAGTCGGAGCACATGCGCAGGCGGTCCGGATGGGCCCGGAAGGCGGCGTGGCCGGACAGGCGGCGCAGCATGGTTTCGACCAGCAAGGCGGTGCCGAAGGGTTTGCCGCAGGAGATGCAGCAGAACGGCGCGCTTTCGTACAGCGTGCGGGCCTGCTGGCGCGTCGGGGTGAAATTGAGACGCGGCGCGAGCTCGATGGCTTGCTCGGGGCAGGTCGCCACGCATAGGCCGCACTGGATGCAATTGCTCTCGATGAAGGAGAGCCGGGGGAAGGAAGGATTGTCCGTCAGTGCCGAACTGGGACAGGCGCCGACGCAGGCCATGCACAGGCTGCACTTTGCCGTATCGACCTGCACGGCGCCGAACGGTGCGCGGGCGGGCAAGTCCAGCATGTCGGGCGGCGCCGGGGCGTGGGCGTGCAGATGGCCGAGCGCGAAGTCGAGCGTGTTGCGCTTGTCGGGCATGACATGGAAGCTGGCGAGCTGGGCGGGAACGGCGCCCTGCGGGAGCGTCGCTGCGTCGTTCGCCACCACCACGTGGCGGCCGGGGTAGCCGAGGCCATGGAGGATGTGCTGGGCGAGCGCGGCCTGCTCTTCCAGCAAGGCCAGGTAGCCCGGCGCGGTGTGCGCCCCGGTCAGCACCAGCACGCCGCGCGCGCCGTGGCAGAGGGCGGCCAGCCACACGTCGAGCCCGGCGGCGGTCACATGGTGCAGCTCCAGCGGCAGGGCATGGTCGGGCAACTCTTCCGCGACGGCGCGGTTGGCCGCGTCGTGCAGGACGAGGATGGGCTCGGCGCCGCCGGCCGCCGCGTAGGCCGCCAGCATGGCGCGCGCCCGCTCGCCGGTGTAGGCGACGCCGGGATACGCGTAGGAGATCGCGCCTGAGGGACAAGTGCTGGCGCAGGCGCCGCAGCCGGCGCACAGGTGGGTGTCGACGTCGATGCGCTCGCCGGCGCTGGTGATCGCTTCGGCCGAACACACGTCGATGCATGCGCTGCAGCCGGTCTTGCCGTTACGGCCGTGGCCGCAGCGCGCCGCGCGGTAGACGAAGTACTTCGGCTTTTCGAAGACGCCCGTCATCCCGGCCAATTCGCCGATGACGGCGGCGCGCGCCTCGTCATCCAGGCCGGGAGCAAAATAGCCGTGCGGGAGCGTGTGCCGCGCCAGCAGCGGCGGATCGCACAGATCGAGGATCAAGTCGAACTGCCCTTCCAGCAGCGCGTTGCCGCTGCGCCAGCGGACTGCGAAGGCGCCGAGGTAACCGGCGATCTCGATGTCGGCGCGGGAGCGCACGCA
>DASRUW010000107.1:0-6266 GCA_035655255.1 Telluria sp.
CGCGCGCGCCGCTGGCCCGCCAGCGCGGCATCACCCTCATCGTCGCCCTCGTGATGCTGGTGCTGATCACGCTGCTGGCGCTGACCACCTTCAACCTGTCCAAGTCGAGCATCCAGGTGATCTCGAACATGCAGTCGCGCACGGAGAACATCGCCGCGGCGCGCCAGGCCATCGACGAGACCATGTCCAGCACCCGTTTCTTCTCCACGCCGGACGACGCGATCCCCAATCCCTGCAACGGGGAATCGAACACGCGCTGCGTGGACGTGAACGGCGACGGCGTGAACGACGTCACGGTGCGCCTGACGCCGTCGCCCACCTGCGTCAAGGCCAACGGCGTGATGAATTCGGAGGTCGACGTGACCAACACCGAGAACGCCAATTGCCTGCTCGGCACCAGCCAGAGCTTCGGCGTGGCGGGCAGCGTGACCGGCGAATCCCTGTGCGCGGACAGCACCTGGGAGATCAACGCCGAGGCCACCGACAACGTCACGGCCGCCAAAGTGAACATGGTCCAAGGGGTCACCGTACGGGTGGCCAAGGACGATATCGAAACCAGCTGCCCGGACTGACGGGACAGGGAGAGACCGATGAAAGCGAACTTGTTCAATCAATCCCTGGCGCTGGCCTTGTGCGGCGGGCTGATCGCCATGCCGATCCGGGCCACGGCCGAGGATATCGACATCTTCACCGGCGCCTCGGCGGGCAGCGCCATCAACCCGCGCATCCTGATCGTGCTGGACAATACCTCCAACTGGTCGCGCCAGAGCCAGCAGTGGCCCGACGGCGGCACCCAGGGCCAGGCCGAAGTCAACGCGATCAAGCGCCTGCTGACCAGCCTGGACAGCAGCGTCAACCTGGGCCTGATGGAATTCGTCACGGGCGGCAACGCCAACGACAACGGCGGCTTCATCCGCTACGCCGTCCAGCCGATGAGCGCGGCGAACCAGACCGCCTTCGGCACCAAGCTGACGACGATCTACAACAACATCACCAGCCCGGACGAGAAGCGCAATTCGAACACGCCGTACGGCAACCTGATGTACGACGTCTACAACTATTTCGCGGGCACCACGCCGTACTCGGGCAGCGCGACCCTGGCCTCGGTCGCGGACAGCACGGGCTACGTCAGCAACTACACGCAGTTCAAGACCCCGCTGAGCGCGGACAACACCTGCGGCAAGACGTTCATGATCTTCATCGGCAACCCGAATTCCAGCGGCCCCTCGTCCGACGACGCGGCCAACACCGCGGCCCTGGGCGCGCTGGGCGGGACGACGACCCAGATGGGCCTGCCGAACTACACCCAGACCAACGTGACGACCAGCACCACGGTCGGCAAGACCTCCGCCTGCTACGCCAGCGCGGCGGCGGCGACGGCCGGCCTGAGCGAGTTCGCGGCGACCTGCTCGTCCTACACGGAAGGCTGCAGCATCGGCGCGGCCACCACGCCCGCCGGTCCGATCTCCTGCCCGAGCGGGCAGCATGCCTACTCCGTGGTGCGCGCCGTCTACACGCCGAGCAGCTCGACGGTCGCCCCCGGCACGCCCGTCACCGGCACGGCGGTCACCTCGAGCGGCGCCAGCACCGGCTATTATTCGTCCGCCTCGGCGGTCGACCCGACCGCCGACCACGGCACCCTCACCTGCCCGGCGACCACCACCACGACCAGCACCGACCCCGGCACCGGCGTGAGCAACACGGCGACCACGACCTATTCCTGCACCTATTCCGTGGGCGACCCGGTGACGGCGTCCGGCACCGAGACCACCAGCGCCTCCACCAGCGCCTGCTACAAGGGCATCGGCACGGCGAACGGCTACTGGGATGCCAACACGACCACCGACTTTGCCGGCCTTTCCTGCCCGGCCCACGGCACCTGCACCTACCAGGGCGCCGTCGGCAGCAGTTCCGGCTGTACCGGCCAGCGCGTCCACGTGACGGTCACCCAGACGGCGACCGTGCAGCGCCAGTACACGATCATCCAGACCGCCACGCCCAGCACCACCAACACGGCCACCACCACCGTGCCGGCCCACACCGACTACACCACGCTGGGCTACACCTCGCAATGCTACGCATCTGGTCCGGCCAGCAGCACCGGCGACTACAGCACCGAATGCTCGGGCACCAACGTGAGCTGCACCTACAACAACACGCCGACCTCGGGCACCCTGGACGCCTGCCCTTCCGGCACCAGCGTCTACAACGTCACCGGCACCAACATCACGCTGACGAACGTCGCCACCAGCGGCAGCACCACCGACAGCAACCCGCTCAATGCCGACGAATGGGCCCGCTTCATGCACGACAAGGGCATTCCGGTGGCCGGCACCACCATCAAGCCCTCGGTGACCACCTACACCATCGACGTGTACAACAAACAGCCGAATGCGACCCAGACGTCGCTGCTGCTGTCGATGGCGCGGGCCGGCGGCGGCAAATACTTCCTGGCCCAGAGCGAGGACGCCATCCTGGCGGCGCTCCAGCAGATCATGGGCGAGATCCTGGCCGTGAACAGCGCCTTCGCCTCGACCTCGCTGCCGGTCAACGCCACCAACCGCTCGCAGAACGAGAACCAGGTCTTCATCGGGATGTTCCGGCCCGACCCGGACGCCAAGCCGCGCTGGTTCGGCAACCTGAAACGCTACCAGCTGGTCAAGAACGGCTCGGCGATCGACCTGGGCGACGTCAACGGCGACCTGGCCGTAAACACCAACACCGGCTTCCTGACACCGTGCGCGACCAGTTACTGGACCAGCGACAGCAACACCTACTGGCAGGGCCTGGGCATCAACCCCGACCCGGCCGGCGGCTGCACCTCGTCCTCCAACTCGGTCTATTCGGACAGCCCGGACGGCCCGCAGGTGGAGAAAGGCGCCGTGGCCCAGGTCCTGCGCAACGGTAACAACCCGACCGCCACCACCACCTCGCCCACCTACGCCGTCAACCGCACCCTGTACACCCGCAGCGGCAGCGCGCTGGCGACCTTCAACACCACCAACACCGGCCTGTCCGACACGGTGGTGAACTTCACCAGGGGCGAGGACGTGAACAACGAAAAGGGCACGGGCTCGCTCACCACCACCCGCCCCTCGATCCACGGCGACGTGATCCACTCGCGTCCGCTGCCGGTCAACTACGGCAGCGACACCGGCATCGTGGTCTACTACGGCTCCAACGACGGCGCCTTCCGCGCCGTGCAGGCCTCCAACGGCAAGGAGCTGTGGGGTTTCATCGCGCCGGAGTTCAATTCGCGCCTGTCGCGTCTCCAGACCAACACGCCGCTGGTGAACTACGCCAACGAAAGCGGCACGTCGATCGCGCCGGACGCGACCACCAAGGACTACTTCTTCGACGGTTCGACCGGCGTCTATCAGAATGCCGACAACAGCGCGGTCTGGGTCTACCCGACCATGCGCCGCGGCGGCCGCATGATCTATGCGCTGGACGTGACCCACCCGACCGCGCCGTCCCTCAAGTGGTATGCCGGCTGCCCCAACCTGGCCAACGACGACGGCTGCAGCACGGGCCTGAGCGGCATCGGCCAGACCTGGTCGACGCCGGCGGTCGCCTTCGTCAAGGGCTACTCCACGACCGAACCGGTGCTGGTGGTCGGCGGCGGCTACGACAGCTGCGAGGATGCCGACACCAAATCGCCGAGCTGCGGCTCGACCAAGGGCGCGAAAGTGTACATCTTCAAGGCGTCGGACGGCACCCTGCTGGCCAGCTTCAGCACCGAGCGCGGGGTGGCGGCGGACGTCTCCCTGATGGACGTCGACAACGACGGTATGCCGGACTACGCCTATGTGGCCGACATCGGCGGCAACATCTACCGCATCGACTTCATCGACAGCCCGACCACGAAAGCCGTGCTCGACAAGGATCACTGGCGCATGACGAAGGTGGCCTACACCCACGGCGGCTACCGCAAGTTCCTGTTCGCGCCGGCCGTGCTGCCGGTCATGCACGACACCACCACCAAGGCCTATGTCGCGATCGGCAGCGGCGACCGCGAGCATCCGCTGGGCTGGCAGTATCCCTACGCGAACGTGACCAACCGCTTCTACGTCGACCTGGACGAACTGTCCGTCCACGACAGCGACGAGGCGGTCGACCTCGACGCCCAGCAGGACTTCACGTCCAGCACCACCTGCACCACCACCGGCCTGCTGCCGAGCGGGACGATGAAAGCCTGGTACATGAGCCTGGGCACGGGCGAGCAGGTGGTGACGTCGGCCCTGATTGCCGGCGGCATGGTCACCTTCAGCACCAACACGCCGGTGGTCGACACCAGCGCCAGCTGCGCCGCCGCCCTCGGCATCGCGCGCGGCTACTGGGTCAACCTGTTCAACGCCTCGGGCGGCATCGGGGTGGACGGCACCTGCGGCGGCGAGCGCTCCTCGGTGTTCGTCGGTGGCGGCCTGCCGCCGTCGCCGGTGATGGCGACCGCCGTGCCGGTCGACGGCAAGGCGGTGTCGGTGGTGATCGGCGCGGCGCAGCGCACGGGCGGCGCCAGCGTGTCGATCAGCCCGCAGAAGATCCGGCCGAGCATCAGCTCGAAGCGCAAGCAGACCTACAGCTACGTCAAGGGGCACTGAAGGGGCACTCACGCCCGGGGGCTGCGCGCCCCCGGTCAGACGCTTTTGAAACCGAGCGTGAAGACGGCGCCGCCGCCGGGCGCGTCGTCGAGGTCGAGGGTGGCGCCGTGCACCCGCGCGATGTCGCGCACGATGGCCAGGCCCAGGCCGCTGCCGGTGGTCTTCTCGTCCAGGCGCACGAAGCGCTGGAACACGGCGTCGCGGCGGGATGCCGGGATGCCTGGACCGGTGTCGTCCACGCGCAGGACGCCGCGCTCGCCATCGCGCTGGACCTTGACGTTGACCACCCCGCCCTCCGGCGTGTAGCGCAGCGCGTTGTCGACCAGGTTGTCGATCAGGTCGCGCAGGAGGAAACGGTCACCCAGCACCACCGTCGGCGCGAGGTCGAAGCCGAGGTCGATGCGGCGCGCGGCGGCGCGCTCCACGAAATCCTGCACCGCTTCGCTCACCAGCTGGGCCAGGTCGACCGGCTCCAGGCGGGCCGCCTCGAACTGCGAGGGCTCGGCGCGGGCCAGCGCCAGCAGCTGGTTGGTGTGGCGGATCATGCGTTCGGTCGAGAGCAGCATCAGGTCCAGCGAGCGCGCCTGCTGGGCCGGATCGCCCTGCCCGGCGCGCAGCCATTCAAGCTGGGTGCGCAGGCCGGCCAGCGGCGTGCGCAGCTGGTGCGCCATGTCGGCCAGGAAGTCGTGCTGGGCGCGCGCGCCGCTGCGCACCCGCTCGAGCAGGTCGTTCAGGGCCGCGACCATCGGCACCAGTTCGAACGGCACGTCCGCCGGCAGCGGCTCGAGGCGCTCGCCGCCGCGCGCATTGAGTTCCGCGCGCATGCGTCCCAGGGGTGCCAGGCCATTGGTCACGGAAAACCAGATCAGCCCCGCCAGCCCGACGGTGAACAGGGTTTCGACCAGCAGCAGCACGCGCACGATGGTCCAGCGGCTGCCTTCGAGCCGGCGCATGGTCTTGGCCACCACCACCTGGCGCGCGGCGCCGGCGGTCAGGGCCCCGGCCACGCGCACGGCCTCGCCGTGCAGCTGGCCGGGATGCACGCCGGGCGCCGGCTGGACCTGGGGCGTGGCCGGATCGCCCGCCAGCAGCTTGCCGTGGCTGTCGCGCACCGCCACCGTGACGGCGTCCACGGCGTCCGGCCGGAAGGCTTCGCCGGTCAGGCGGCCCAGGTCGCGCTCGAGGGCGGCGGGGTCGGCCGGCAGGCGCGCGGCCAGGGCGGCGGCGCCGTCGGCCAGGTCCTGGTCGAAGGCGATCCGGGCCGGGGTCCAGGCCAGCAGGTAGGCCAGCGCCCCGAGGGCCAGGTTCACGGCCAGGATCGGCCCGACCAGCCAGGTCAGCAGGCGGACGCGGATGCTGGTCATGCGGCCGGCTCGAGCATGTAGCCGAAGCCGCGGATGGTGCGGATGGACACGCCGGCGTCGGCGATCTTGAGGCGCACGCGGGAGACGTAGACTTCCACCGCGTTGGGTGTCACCTCCTCGCCCCAGGGCAGGATGGCGTCGATGATCTGCTGCTTGGACACCACCCGGCGCGCGTGCTGGAGCAGGTACTCCAGCACCGCCCATTCGCGCACCGACAGGTCGAGCGCGCGCTCGCCGATGCGGGCGCGCTTGGCGCCCGTGTCGAGCACCAGGTCGCCCATGGCCAGCAGCGCCGGCTGGG
>DASRUW010000108.1:0-4078 GCA_035655255.1 Telluria sp.
GGCGAACCAGCGCGCCAAGGGCGCGGTGATGGTTGGGGAAGTGTTCGAGCGTGTACGCGAGGTCGCCCGCCACGCTGCCTGATTCGCCGCGCTTCAGGCTCTCGACATTCTGGGTGAAATGGTAGGCCTCGACCAGGCGCAGCTTGCTGGCGTCCGCCGGGTTGAGGTAGTCGCCTCCGGACGGCTGGTTGGTCAACGCACCGCATTCCATGGCGGCGGCAGCGGCGGCGACGAGCAGGAGGGAGGGCATGGGATCACCAGGAAATGAGCCAGCCGGCGCAGGCCTCGGCGGCCTGGTCACGCCACGCCCGGGCGGCGAAGGTGGCGTCGGCGTCGTCTACCGTCGTGCGCTGCGCATCCTGGCGGTCGGAGAGATAGGTGTCGAACAGCGCTGCCGCCGGATCACTGCGTCCGACGACGAACAGGACGTGGCCATCGAAGCATTCCAGGCAGGAGAGCAGACGATGTGGACCGGCTGCCGCAGACGCTTCGGCGGCGCGCGCCTGGTCGCGCAGCAGGGCCAGGGTCCGGCGCATGGAACCCGAATTCGCGTTCAGCGCGCGCCACAGTGGCAGTTCGGCCACGCGCACGGGCTGCGCGGCGGCACCTGGAGCAGGCGCGGGGACTTCGGCGCGCGGATTGAGCAGGATCAGCCCGGCCACGCGCTCGTCGCTGCAGGAATAGAGGGCTGCCTGAGTGGCGGCGTCGCCCACGGCCCAGATGACAGATTCTTTCATTTCCGGCATCTGCATGAACAATTCTTTCATCGCCGCCGTGATGTCGATCTGTTCCCCGCCGCTGGCCGGGGCCTGGCCTTCGCTGTCGCCACGCCCGCGCGTATCGAAGCGCAGCACGGGAATGCCGCGCGCGGCGAACAGGCGCGACGTCAGCGTCTGGACCCGGTGCGGGCCGGACCGGCAGGCGTGCTCCCCACAGACCATCAGCACGCCGCGATTCAACGGGCGTTCCGGCACGTCGAGTATGCCGATCAAGCTGGCATCCTGGCAGGCGAAGCGCAGCGCATGCTGGGCGCTTCTCATGCTGGCACCCGGGCGAACAACGAGCTGGTCGTCTCGATGAGAGCGGGTGCGTCCCGCAGTCCGGCGCCCGCCCAGATGGCCGGTCCGGGCACCTGCACGAAGCGCAGATCGATGCCGGGCCAGCGCCGTCCGACCCGGCGCGCGGCGGCGGCGGCCGAAAGATCGCCCGGCGCTCCGGTGGAGAGCCATGCAACCCAGGGAGTGCGCGGCGTGAGGTTCGCGGCGTCGAGCGCGTCGATGGCATAGGCCAGGTCCGCGGATAACTGGTATCCGGCCGCTTCCAGGCTGCCTTGGGTGTACAGCTCCTCGCGCAGGATGCTGGTGCTGGCCGGGAACTGGCCCGTTTCGAGAAGGCGCCGCGTCACGCGCAAGCGCAGGAACTGGTTGATGCAGGTCCGCCCCCGCACGAACGGCTGCCACAGTACGACGCCGGCGACCGCGGTACGCGCCGCAAAGTCCAGCGCCATCAATGCGCCCAGACGCAAGCCCCACAGATAGCATTGCCCCTCGGCTCGGCCACGCAACCAGGCAAATGCGGCATTCAGGTCGGCTTGCCAGATCGGCCAGCGCACGGCCGCGAAATCGCCGCAGCTGTCGCCACAGCCGAACAGATCCACCTGCAGCACGCAGAAACCCAGCGCCGCCATGGCGCGCGCCTGCAGATGAGCCGCGTGGCGCGCGCGCTGCATCTCCTCCGCAAACGGATGCATGTAGAGGATGCCGCCGCGAGGCGCCAGGTTCGGCGCCGGCGCGTGATAGACGCAAAAGCGGCTGCCGGGATCGGCGTCGAAGAAGAAGGGCTCGGCCGGCGGCAGGCGGAATAAAGGACCGTTCATGGCGCCTCCGCGGGAACGGGCAGGCGCAGGCGAGGACTGTCGTCGGGTCCGAGGGAGAGGTGCCAGTATGGCCACACGGTCGACGCCATCCATTGCCATTGGCTGGCGCGCAGGAATACGGCACGTCCGATTTGGGTGGCGCCGAGGCGCAAGTGGGCCCGCTGCGATGCGTGGTTGAAGGCCGAGATCCGGCTGAGCGACCAGCGCTTGCCTTCGGCGCGCAGGCGCAGGCTCGCTTCATCCCAGAGCCGGGCGAAGGTGAACCCGAGCTGAAACTCGGTGAGAACCTGCACATCGAAATCCCACACGGCGGACGCGGGAAACTCGAACCTGGCGCGCACCTCGTCCTCTTCGTACGCGCCGGCGCAATACCAGAGGAACCCGGCCAGCTCCTCCTGCCGATACGCGGCCAGGCAATGCGCGCCTTGGCCTGAGCGCCGCTGCAGGACGGTTGCATCGCGCTTAAAGCGCTCGGGCTGGAGCGCATGGCCTTCGAGCCGGACTTCGATGGAGCGTCCCCGCGAGCCGCAGCGCGCGGCGGCGTGCAGGGGTTGAGCGAAAAAGCGGTAACTGAAGATGCCAAGACGGCCGCCGCTCGCGCGCGCGAGTGCTGACGCAAGCAGGTAGCAGCAGCCGTCAAGGATGCCGAGCTCGCGAAATACCTGGCGCAGCTTGCCGTTCATGATCGCTTCATTAGACACCCGCGCATTGGCCTGCGTTTGAGCGCACGCAAATCCACGACTCCAGGCTACCGTTTTGAGCTGCCTCAATGGGCCCTGGGAACTTTTTCTCAATCATGCATTCTTCGCCAACCGCACCGGGGGCCACATGCCGCTCACCTTCCTGGAAGTTCTTGCCCGGCGCGCCCAGACCGCGCCCGACGCCGCCGCCGTTTCCGGCGCCGATGCCCGTATCAGCTACCAGCGCTTGTGGCGCGACGTGCAGAACGCCGGCCGCAACCTGCAGGATCTGGGCGTCAGGGCTGGGGACGCGGTCGCGCTGTGCCTTGATTACCGCTATTCGGCCTTGCTCGCGCTGCTCGGATGCTGGCGCGCTGGAGCCAAGGTGATTCCGCTCGACCCGAACCTGCCGCCGGCACGGGTGCGCGCAGCGCTGGCCGATCTGGAGTCGGCGTGGTTGATCGCGCAGCCGGAGCGCTCGATTCAAGTCCAAGCGGCACGCGGCCTGATCACGCCCGCCGATCTGCGCGTGCCGCGGGATCCCGGCAACACCGCGCAGTCCCGTCCTGCATCGGATGGAGCAGTTGTTCGGCTCCATGACGGTGCCGAACTGACTGCGGCAGACGTCATGCAATGCCTGGGAAGTCTCGATGGCAGACTGCGGCTCGGGCCGTCGGACTGCCTGTTGACCCTCCAGCCGCTCGGATATGCGGGCGGAATGCTGCCCTTACTCGGCGCGCTGGCCGGCGGCGCCAGGATCGCGTTGTTCAACCGGGTCTTCTCGCGCGATGTGCCAGATGCGGTCGTACGGGAGGGTGCGACCTGCATCGCCCCGGACCCGAGTCTGCTGAACCAGTTGTCCGGCCTGCACTGGCCTCCCGCACCGACGCTGCGCATGGTGGTGGCGCCGCCGGCGCCGTTGGCTCTCGACACGCTTGACGCGCTGCGCTGCCAGGTGCCGGGTGTACGCCTGATCGGCGCGCCCTGGAGCGGCGTGCCGCGGCCCGAAGAATGCGAAGCGGCGTAAGGGACACGCAATGAGCGATTCCGCCTACGACACCGGCACCCATCCCGCGTTCTACCGCTACTACGAACACGGGAGCGGAGGCGAAGCGGCGCGGGAACGCTTCCGGTCGATCAAGCGAACGCTCGAACGCGTGCTGCGCTGCGATGGCGCCCGGCTTTCGGTCGCCGACGTCGGCTGCGGCGCCGGCACGCAGTCGTGCATCTGGGCGGCGGATGGCCATGAAGTGCATGGCGCGGATATCAACGAAGCCCTCATCGGACTCGCGCGCGAAAGAGCCGGGGCCGCGGGCCTCGCTGTCGCATTCGAAGTCGCCTCGGCCACGGCGCTGCCCTGGCAGGACGCCTGCATGGACGTCTGCATCGCGCCTGAACTGCTCGAACACGTCGAGGACTGGGAGGGCTGCATCGCGGAGCTGGTCCGCATACTGCGGCCCGGTGGGGCGCTCTATATCAGCACCAGCAACCGGCTCTGTCCGAGGCAGGAGGAGTTTGTCCT
>DASRUW010000109.1:0-3677 GCA_035655255.1 Telluria sp.
CCTACGCCTG
The DNA here is from genome assembly GCA_035655255.1 of Telluria sp. Classification (GTDB taxonomy): domain Bacteria; phylum Pseudomonadota; class Gammaproteobacteria; order Burkholderiales; family Burkholderiaceae_D; genus Telluria. The sequence continues at coordinate 11 of DASRUW010000109.1, forward strand.
GCCCGGCAATGTGCGCGAACTGCGCAACGTGCTCGAACGCGCCTTGCTGTTTGCCGACGGTGGGGAAATCGGCGTGGACCAGCTGCCGCCGCTGGCAAACGCCGCCCCGCCGGCGGCCCGCGCCCAGCTCAGCGATGACGCGCTGGCCGGCATTGCCGCCGGCTTCCGCGGCACCCGCCAGGAACTGGCCCGCCACCTCGGCCTGGCCGAGCGCACGCTGTACCGCAGGCTGAAGGCGCTCAAGCTTACTTAAACAGCGGACAGTAGGCCGTCGCGCCGCCCAGGTTGTCCCCGCTCTTGCCGTTCGGGCCGATCTTCTTGATGAAGCCATCCGGCCGGCCGCCGTTGCTGCGCTGGCCGCAGCTCGCGTGCACGAAGTGGATGCCCGGCCCGCCCCGTGTATACAGTTCGCCGCACAAGGCGAGGCGGTCGCGCTGACGGATATCGTTCAGGCCTGCGGGCACGGCCGGCGTATCGCGCCGGTAGCCGGCCACGAAGACATTGTCCACCGCCACGTCGTACACCTTCCCGTCCTGGTCCGCCCGCAGCTTGAGGTGGGTGTGCGACAGTTCCACGCCGCGGCGGAAGCGCCCGTGCGTGAACTTCGGCCCGTGCACCACCTCGCCCGACAGATACGTGCCCTGATGCGCCGCGCACACGGCCGCGTCGTCCGCCCAGGCCGCACCCGCCGCGAGGCACAAGCTCAAGATGCCGATCCAGCGCTTCATGCCGCCACCTGCTGCGGCGCACCATTGCAAGGGCAGGCGTTCGGGCAGCCGCAGTGTGGCCCGCAGCTGCACGCGTAGGTCACGGCCGGCGCGGGGCAGCCGCAGGGGCAGGTGCTGCCCGCGCACACGCGGCAGCCGCAGGTGCGGGCGACCTGCCGATAGGGATTCGTGAATGTCATGGGTGTCCTCTTCAAGGAAAACAAACGCTCGAAAGCATAAACTCTACCCCTATGGGAAGCTCAACGAATATGTTACCCTCCCGTGCCAACTCGGCAAGCCAGGGTTTTTGATGGACCCGGCGTGCAGCGCTTACCCGCGTCCGCACGCCGATCGAACCGCGCGACACGATCGCGCAACGAAGGAACACGAATGAGCAAGTTTGACCCCTTGCGCCTGCACGTGCCCGAACCGACGGGACGGCCAGGCTGCGCCACCGATTTCTCCTATCTGCGCGTGTCGCCCGCCGGCGCCGTGCGCAAGCCCCCGGTCGACGTCCTCCCGATGGACACGCGCGACATGGCCTACTCGCTGGTGTCGGTACTCGACCAGCAAGGCAACGCGGTCGGCCCCTGGGCCCCGGAAATCTCCCTCGACACCGCGCGCGCCGGCCTGCGCACCATGATGAAGACCCGCATCTTCGACGGCCGCATGCTGCTCGCGCAGCGCCAGAAGAAGATGTCGTTCTATATGCAAAGCCTCGGCGAGGAAGCCATCGGCACCGCCCAGGCCATGGCGCTGGACGAAGACGACATGTGCTTCCCGACCTACCGCCAGCAAAGCATCCTGCTCGCGCGCGACTACTCGATGGTCGACATGATGTGCCAGTTGATGTCGAACGAGCGCGACCCGCTCAAGGGCCGCCAGCTGCCGGTGATGTACTCGGTGAAGAAGAAGGGCTTCTTCTCCATCTCCGGCAACCTCGCCACCCAATACATCCAGGCCGTGGGCTGGGCCATGGCCTCCGCCATCAAGGGCGACACCCGCATCGCGTCGGCCTGGATCGGCGACGGCGCCACCGCCGAGGGCGACTTCGACACCGCCCTCACCTTCGCCCACGTCTATAACGCCCCGGTGATCCTCAACGTGGTCAACAACCAGTGGGCCATCTCGACCTTCCAGGCCGTGGCCGGCGGCGAGAACACCACCTTCGCCTCGCGCGGCGTCGGCTGCGGCATCGCTTCGGCCTGGATCGGCGACGGCTCCACGGCCGAGGCGGACTTCCACACCGCGCTCACCTTTGCCCACGTGTACCGCGCGCCGGTGATCATCAACGTGGTCAACAACCAGTGGGCCATCTCCACCTTCCAGTCCATTGCGGGCGGCGAGGGCACGACCTTCGCCCAGCGCGGCGTGGGTGTGGGCATCGCCTCGCTGCGCGTCGATGGCAACGACTTCCTGGCCGTGTACGCCGCCTCCAAGTGGGCCGCCGAGCGCGCCCGCCGCAACCTCGGCCCGACCCTGATCGAATGGGTCACCTACCGCGCCGGCCCGCACTCGACCTCGGACGACCCGTCCAAGTACCGCCCGGCCGACGACTGGAACAACTTCCCGCTGGGCGACCCGATCGCCCGTCTCAAGCAGCACCTGGTCAACGCCGGCGCCTGGTCCGAAGAGGAGCACGAGGCCACCCAGAAGGCGCTGGAAGCCGAAGTGCTGGCCGCGCAAAAAGAGGCGGAGCAGTACGGCACCCTGGCCACCGGCCACGTATTCAGCCCGGCCCAGATGTTCGAGGACGTCTACAAGGACATGCCCGAACACCTGCGCGTGCAGCGCCAACAGCTGGGGATCTGACGAGATGGACGACAAAGTGAACGACAAGAAGACATCCATGACGATGATCCAGGCCCTGCGTTCGGCCATGGACATCATGCTGGAGAAGGACGACAACGTGGTCGTCTACGGCCAGGACGTGGGCTACTTCGGCGGCGTGTTCCGCTGCACCGAAGGCCTGCAGAAAAAATACGGCAAGTCGCGCGTGTTCGACGCGCCGATTTCGGAAGGCGGCATCGTCGGCACCGCGATCGGGATGGGCGCTTACGGCCTGCGGCCCTGCATCGAGATCCAGTTCGCCGACTATATCTATCCCGCTTACGACCAGATCGTGTCCGAAGCGGCGCGCCTGCGCTTCCGCTCGGCCGGCGACTTCACCGCGCCGATCACCATCCGCACGCCCTGCGGCGGCGGCATCTACGGCGGCCAGACCCACAGCCAGTCGCCGGAAGCGGTGTTCGCCCACGTGTGCGGCCTGCGCACGGTGATGCCGTCCAATCCGTACGACGCCAAGGGCCTCTTGATCTCCTCGATCGAGAACGACGACCCGGTGATCTTCCTGGAACCCAAGCGCCTGTACAACGGCCCCTTCGACGGCCACCACGACCGCCCGGTCGTGCCCTGGTCCCAGCATCCGCTGGGCGAAGTCCCGGAGGGCTACTACAACGTCCCGCTGGACAAGGCCGCCATTTTCCGCCCCGGCAAGGAGCTGACCGTGCTCGCCTACGGCACCATGGTATGGGTGTGCGAAGCGGCCGCGCGCGAAAGCGGCATCGACGCCGAGATCATCGACCTGCGCAGCCTGTGGCCGCTCGACCTGCCGACGCTCGTCGAATCGGTGAAGAAGACGGGGCGCTGCGTGATCGTGCACGAGGCGACGCGCACGAGCGGGTTCGGCGCCGAGCTCGCGGCGCTCGTGCAGGAGCACTGCTTCTTCCACCTCGAGGCGCCCATCGAGCGCGTGACCGGCTGGGACACGCCGTACCCGCACGCGCAGGAGTGGGCGTACTTCCCGGGGCCGGACCGCGTCGGCGCGGCGTTCCGGCGCGCACTGGAGGCGTGATGAACGACCCCCACGCTCACTTCGTTCGCTGCCCCCGGCGGGGGCGCACAGTGCCCTTCGGGCGGCCGGGCGGGCACTGATGAACGACCCCCACGCTCACTTCGTT
>DASRUW010000110.1:0-2008 GCA_035655255.1 Telluria sp.
GGCCAGCACCACCTTCTGCTGGTTGCCGCCCGACAGATTGACCACCGGCTGGTCCACGCCGGCGCAGCGGATGTTCAGGCGGCTCCGGAAGTCGAGCGCGGTGCGCCGTTCGCGCGCCGCGTCGACCACCCCGGCGCGCGCGACGCCGGCCAGGTTGGCGAGCGTCATGTTGCGACGCACGTCCTGGTGCAGGACCAGGCCCGCGCCCTTGCGGTCCTCGGTGACGTAGGCGATGCCCTGGCGGACCGCCCGGTCGATGGTCGACAGGTCGGCCGGCTCGCCGTCGAGGAAGGCTTGGCCGCGCACCCGCGCACCCCAGGCCCGGCCGAAGATGCTCATCGCCAGCTCGGTGCGGCCCGATCCCATCAGGCCGGCGATGCCGACGATTTCGCCGGCCTTCACCTGCAGGTCGACGTCGCGGATGAAGTCGCGCTCCGGATGGTTCGGATGGCTCGCGCACCAGCCGCGCACTTCGAACAGGGTGGGGCCGGTGCGCGGCGTGCGCGGCGGATAGCGGTCGGACAGGTCGCGCCCGACCATGCTGCGGATGATGCGCTCCTCGCTGATGGCTTCGGTGCGGCAGTCGATCCAGTCGACCGTCGCGCCGTCGCGCAGGGTGGTGATGGCGTCGGCCACGCGCGCAATTTCGTTGAGCTTGTGGGTGATCAGGATGGCGGTGACGCCCTGTTCGCGCAGGCGCAGGAGCAGGGTGAGCAGCTTGTCGCTGTCCTCGTCGTTGAGGCTGGCCGTCGGTTCGTCCAGGATCAGCAGGCGCACCTGCTTGGACAGGGCCTTGGCGATCTCGACCAGCTGCTGCTTGCCCACGCCCAGTTCGCCGACCAGGGTGTCGGGGCTGGCGTCCAGGCCCACCTGGGCCAGCAGGGCGCGGGTGCGCGTGGCCATCGCGGCGCGGTCGATGACACCGGCGCGGGCCGGCTCGTTGCCGAGGAAGATGTTCTCGGCGATCGACATCTGCGGCACCAGGGCCAGCTCCTGGTGGATGATGACGATGCCGAGCGCTTCGCTGTCGGCGATGTCGCGAAAGGCGCGCACGGCGCCGTCGAATTCGATGTCGCCAGTGTAGGACCCGTGCGGGTACACCCCGCTCAGGACTTTCATGAGGGTCGATTTGCCGGCGCCGTTTTCGCCGACGACGGCATGGATGTCGCCGGCGCGCACGCGCAGATTGACGCGGTCCAGGGCGACCACGCCGGGGAAGGTCTTGCGCACCCCGCGCATGTCGAGAATAGGCTGCACGTTGATAGGTCGGTTCGAGGGTCGAAAAAAATGGCCTGGGCCGGGGGCGGCCCAGGCCAAACTGCTGCGGGACACCAGGAGGATTTCGTTATTCGATCTGGGACGCCTTGTAGTAGCCGCTGTCGACCAGCACGCGCTTCAAGTTGCCCGCGTCGACGCTGACCGGCTGCAGCAGGTAGGACGGGACGACCTTCACGCCGTTGTTGTAGGTCTTGACGTCGTTCACGGTGGGCGCCTTGCCGCCCAGGAGCGCCTCCACCATGCCGGCCGTGACCCGGGCCAGCTCGCGGGTGTCCTTGAACACGGTCTGGCGCTGGTCGCCGCGCACGATGGCTTTCACGGACGGGAGTTCTGCGTCCTGGCCCGTGATGACCGGCATCGGCTGGCCGGGCGTGCCGTAGCCCACGCCCTTGAGCGAGGAAATGATCCCGATCGACAGGCCGTCATAGGGCGACAGGACCGCGTCCAGGCGGGTGCCGCCATAGTGGGCGGAGAGCAGGTTGTCCATGCGCGCCTGCGCCGTGCCGCCGTCCCAGCGCAGGATGGCGATCTTGTCCATGCCGGTCTGCTTGCTGCGCACCACCAGCTTGCCCTGGTCGATGTAGGGCTTGAGCACGGACATGGCGCCGTTGTAGAAAAACCAGGCGTTGTTGTCGTCCGGCGAACCGCCGAACAGTTCGATGTTGAACGGCCCCTTGCCGTCATTGAGGCCCAGCGCCTGCTCGATGTAGGCGCCCTGCAGGACGCCGAC
>DASRUW010000111.1:0-7042 GCA_035655255.1 Telluria sp.
CGGCACGTCAATGTCGGCGACACCGTGCGCGCCGGCGCCCCCTTGCTGCGGATCGATGCCACGGTGGCCGAACAGGCCGTGCGCGCCAGCCGCAGCCAGGTGCGCGAGGCCCAGGCCACATTCGAAGCCTCCCGCCACGCCGTCGAGCGCGTCCGCCGCCTGCATCAGCAGAATTTCGTGAGCAAGGCTGCCCTCGACCAGGCCGAGGCCGAATACGCTGCCGCTCAGGCGCGCGTGGCCGCGCTGGAGGCAGGGGCCGTATCGGCCAGCGCCCAGCGCGGGTTCACCAACATCGTGGCGCCATACGCCGGCGTGGTGGCCGAGATTCCGGCGGAGGTCGGCGACATGGCCGCTCCCGGCACGCCGCTCGTCACCGTTTTTGATCCGGCCCGCCTGCGGGTCGTGGCGACCCTGGCCGACAGCGCCGCGCAGCGCATACGCTCCGGCGCACCGGTGCTGGTGGAGCTGCCCGGCCGTCCGCCGCTCAAGGTGGAACACATGACCCTGGTGCCGCTGGCCGACAGCCGCTCGCATACCGTGCAGGTGCGGCTGGACCTGCCGCCGGCGACCGGCTTCATGCCCGGCCAGTTCGTGCGCGCGCTGTTCGCCACCGGCGAGGTGCGCCGCCTCGCCGTGCCCAGCACGGCCCTGGTCCGGCGCAGCGAACTCACCGCGGTGTATGTGATGGATTCGAAGGGCGGCCGCCAGCTGCGCCAGGTGCGCACCGGGGCCGATTTGGACGAAGGCATGACGGAGATCCTGGCTGGCCTGCGCGAAGGGGAAACCGTCGTTGCCGCGCCGCGTTGATCGCGGTCTTTTCGGGAGAACAGCATGGCACACGTCATCGTCATTGGTGCGGGCATCGGCGGCATGCCGATGGCCTTCGAGTTGCGCGACCTGTTGGGCGACGCGCACCGGATCACGGTCGTCTCCAACGGGCCGGCCTTTCAGTTCGTTCCGTCCAACCCGTGGCTCGCGGTCGGCTGGCGCGCGCGCAAGGACATCGAGGTCGACATCGCGCCCAGCCTGGAAAAGCGCGGCATCGCGCTCGAAACCTGCGGCGCGCGCCGCCTGCATCCCGAGAAGAACGCGGTTGAACTGAGTGACGGCCGCATGCTCGATTACGACGCGGTGGTGATCGCCACCGGTCCGCGTCTCGCGTTCGAGGAAGTCGAAGGGCTCGGTCCCACCGGCTTCACGCAATCGGTCTGCACGGCCGAACACGCCGAGGCCGCCGCCGCCAGGTGGCAGGACTTCGTCGCCGCGCCGGGCCAGGCCATCGTCGGCGCAGCGGCCGGTGCCTCCTGCTTTGGTCCGGCCTACGAATTCGCCTTCATCATGGATGCCGACCTGCGCCGCCGCAAGCTGCGCGACAAGGTGCCGATGACTTTCGTGACGCCGGAACCCTACATCGGCCACCTGGGCCTGGGCGGCGTGGGCGATTCCAAGTCCCTGCTCGAATCGGCCTTGCGCGAGCGTCACATCAAGTGGATCTGCAACGCCAAGATCGTGCAGGTCCAGGCTGACAAGATGCTGGTCGACGAGTACACCGAGGATGGCGCCGTCAAGAAGCGCCATGAGCTGCCGTTCGCGTATTCGATGGTGCTGCCCGCATTCAAGGGCGTCGACGCGGTGTTCGGCATCGAAGGTCTCACCAATCCGCGCGGCTTCATCCTGATCGACGAATTCCAGCGCAATCCGCGCTACCCCAACGTGTATGCGGTCGGCGTGTGCGTGGCCATCGCGCCGATCGAGACGACGCCGGTGCCCACCGGCGCGCCCAAGACCGGCTTCATGATCGAATCGATGGTCTCGGCCACGGCCGCCAACATCGCCGCCCAGCTGCGCGGCGAGGCCGCCACGGCGCGCGCCACGCTCAACGCGGTCTGCCTGGCCGACTTCGGCGACAAGGGTGTCGCCTTCGTGGCGCTGCCGCAGTTCCCGCCCCGGAACCTGAATTGGACCTCGGAGGGAAAGTGGGTCCACCTGGCCAAGATCGCCTTCGAGAAGTACTTCATCCGCAAGATCCGCAAGGGCACCTCGGAACCGATCTATGAGCGCTACGTGATGCGCGCGCTCGGCATCTTCAAGCTGAAAGGGCAATGACAGGATGGGCATCGCCGGCCGCCTCGCCGCCTTCTTCCTGCACTCGCGCCTGACGCCGCTGGCCGCGCTGGTGGCGATGCTGCTTGGCCTGTTCGCGGTGGCGGTCACGCCGCGCGAGGAGGAGCCGCAGATCAACGTGACGATGGCGAACGTGCTGATTCCGTTCCCCGGCGCCACCGCGCACGACGTGGAAAAGCTCGTGGCCGGCCCGGCCGAACAGGTCATCGCGCAGATGGCGGGACTGGAGCACGTGTTCTCGGTGTCGCGCCCGGGGCTGGCCGTGATCACCGCCCAGTTCAAGGTGGGCGTGCCGCGCACCGAGGCGCTGGTGCGCCTGTACGACGTGATCCATTCGAATGCGGACTGGCTTCCGGCCGCGCTCAACGTCGGCCAGCCGCTGGTCAAGCCCAAGGGCATCGACGATGTGCCGGTGGTGGCGCTGACCCTCTGGACGCGCGACCCGGAGCGTGGCGGCTACGACATGGAGCGCGTCGCGCATGCCATCGAGGCCGACCTCAAGCGCGTGCCCGGCACGCGCGAGATCACGACCATCGGCGGGCCCGGACGGCAGGTCCGCGTGCTGCTCGACGCGGACAAGCTGCACGCCTACCGCATCGACGCTGCCGACGTGCGCCGCGGCCTGCAGGCCGCCAGCGCGGGCGGCGCCGAGGCGCAGCTGGCGGCCGACAACGCGCTGCTGCAGGTGCGCCCAGGCGAATTCCTGCCCGACGCGCGGGCCGTCTCCAGCCTGATCGTCGGCGTGGCGAACGGCCGCCCGGTGACGCTGTCGGACGTGGCCACCGTCAGCGACGGCCCGGCCCGGCCCGGCCGCTACGTCTGGTACGGGGCGCGCAAGGGCGGGGAGTTCCCGGCCGTGACCGTCGCCGTCACCAAGAAGCCGGGCGAAAACGCCGTGCAGGTGGCGCGCCGCGTGCTGGCGCGCGTGGACGAACTGCGCGGGCGGGTGATCCCGGAAGGCGTGGAAGTGAGCGTCACGCGCGACTACGGCGTCACGGCCAACGACAAGGCCATGAAGCTGATCCAGAAGCTGATTTTCGCCACCTCCGCGGTGGTGGTCCTGGTCGGGCTCGCGCTGGGCATGCGCGAAGCGGTCATCGTCGGCATCGCCGTCATCCTGACGCTGGCGGCGACCCTGTTCGCCTCCTGGGCTTACGGCTTCACCCTGAACCGCGTGTCGCTGTTCGCGCTGATCTTCTCGATCGGCATCCTGGTGGACGACGCGATCGTGGTGGTCGAGAACATCCACCGCCATCGCCTGCTGCACCCGGACGGCACGCTGGCCGACCTGATTCCGCGCGCGGTGGACGAGGTGGGCGGCCCGACCATCCTCGCCACGCTGACCGTGATCGCGGCCCTGATGCCGATGGCCTTCGTCTCAGGCCTGATGGGACCCTACATGAGCCCGATCCCCATCAATGCCAGCATGGGCATGCTCATTTCGCTGGCGATCGCCTTCACGGTCACGCCGTGGCTGGCGCTGAAGTTATCGCGCAAGGCCGGCAGCCATGCCGCCCACGCGGATCCGATGCAGGCCCGGCTCGAACGCTGGTCCGACCGGTTCCTGCGGCCCTTCATCGAGTCCCCCCGCCGGCGCCTGCTGCTGTGGCTTGGCATCGCGGCGGCGATCGTCGTCTCCGTCTCGCTCGCCGCGGTGCAGCTGGTGGTGCTGAAGATGCTGCCCTTCGACGACAAGTCCGAATTCCAGGTGGTGCTGGACATGCCGGCCGGGACGCCGCTGGAAAGCACTTCCGCCGTGCTGCACGAGATCGGGGCCTACCTCGCCGGCGTCGAGGAGGTCACGGACGTGCAGGGCTATGCCGGCACCGCCGCCCCGATCAATTTCAACGGTCTGGTGCGCCAGTACTACCTGCGCCAGATGCCCGAGCTGGGCGACTTGCAGGTCAACCTGATCGACAAGCACAAGCGCCACCGCAAGAGCCACGAGATCGCCGGCGCCGTGCGCGCCCAGGTCGAGAAGATCGCCGCCCGCCATGGCGGCAATGCCAAGGTGGTGGAAGTGCCGCCCGGCCCGCCCGTGCTGGCGCCGCTGGTGGCCGAAATCTACGGCCCGGAAGAAGAAGGGCGTCACCACGCCGCCATGCGCGTGCGGCAGGCGCTGGCCGGCACGCGCGACATCGTGGCGGTCGACGATTCGGTCGAAGCCGACGCGCCGCTGGCGGAACTGAAGATCGACCAGCGCAAGGCCGCTCTGCTCGGCATCGCACCGGCGGAGATCGTGCGCACCGCCACCATCGCCCTGGACGGGGAGGACGTGGTGATGCTGCACGACGGGCAGGCGAAATACGCCGTGCCGGTGCGCCTGACCCTGCCGCCCGAACAGCAGGCGCGCCTGCCGCAGCTGCTGCGCATGACCGTCAAGTCCGCTCGCGGCGACAACGTCCCGCTGTCCGAGCTGGTCACGGTCCACCAGGGCTTGCGCGAGAAGACCATCTATCACAAGGACTTGCTGCCGGTGACCTATGTGATCGCCGATATGGCGGGACACCTGGACAGCCCGCTGTACGGCATGTTTGCCGCCCGCGCCAACGCGGTCGGGCGCGGCCAGCAGGCCCTCGCCGAGTATTTCATCACCCAGCCTTCCGACCCCTACCAGGGTTACGCCATCAAATGGGATGGCGAGTGGCAGATCACCTACGAGACGTTCCGCGACATGGGCATCGCCTACGCGGTCGGGCTGGTGCTGGTGTACCTGCTGGTGGTGGGCCAGTTCGGTTCCTACGTGACGCCGCTGGTCATCATGGCCCCGATCCCGCTCACCATCATCGGCGTCATGCCCGGCCATGCGCTGCTGGGAGCCCAGTTCACCGCGACCTCGATGATCGGCATGATCGCGCTGGCCGGCATCATCGTGCGCAATTCGATCCTGCTGGTGGACTTCATCCACCTCGAGCTGGAACGCGGCAAGCCGTTCGCGGACGCCGTGGTCGCCTCGGCCGCGGCGCGCGCCAAGCCGATCGTGCTGACCGGACTGGCCGCCATCATCGGCGCCATGTTCATCCTGGACGATCCGATCTTCAACGGACTGGCGATCTCGCTGGTGTTCGGCATCTTCGTCTCGACCCTGCTGACCCTGGTCGTGATCCCGGTGCTGTACTACGCCGCCAACCGCAAGAAATATGTGTAGAAGGAGATGACGATGGATACCAACCGCATGGTGCGCATGTTCGCCGGCGCCTTCGTGCTGATCTCACTGGCGCTCGGGATACCGGAAAGCCCGCTCTTCGTGAGCAAGTACTGGATCTGGTTCACGGTTTTCGTGGGCGCGAACCTGTTCCAGAGCAGCTTCACCCGTTTCTGCCCGCTGGAAAGGATTCTCGAAAAGCTGGGCGTGCCGCCCGCGCACCCGCTGCGCTGAACGCTCTGGATCAAATCCGGCTGCTTTCGGGCTATTGAACAGGGCCGGTCCGGACTACCTTGAAATCAGATACCGGAGGGAGGAAATCATGGAACAGAATGTGGGGACGATCGATCGCGTGGTGCGCATCGTGCTGGGCCTGCTGATCCTGGGGCTGTTCTTCGTGCTTGACGAGGGCACGCGTTGGTGGGCTTTGCTTGGCATCATTCCGCTGGCGACGGGCTTGGTGGCCTGGTGCCCGATGTACCGGGTGCTCGGCATTTCCACGGACCGGGAACACGCCAGTACGTGAGGGCCTTAGCGGCCGCTGGCGCGCTTGTCCTTGAAAAAGGTCCAGGCCTCCTCGGCCGTGTCCAGGTCGCGATTGAAGTCGCCGACCAGCATGCGGAGGAAGAGCGGCGCCTCGTTGCGCGTCGAGGAGTCGGTGTGGCCGCCGCCGTCGATCTTCAGCAATTCGACCTGCAGGCCCGAGGGGGAGGCTCCCCACAGGTAGCGGGTAGCCGTCGTGTCGTCGTCACGGTTCAGATGCGGGAAGCGGTAGACCTGCGCCGTCTCAGGCAGCTTGTCCAAGGCGCGCCACATGGCGATGGTGGTGTCCACACTCAGCCCGGTTCCCCGTCCGCGCAGCAGCCAGTGCCCGATCGCGCCGCCCTGGTAAGGCACGATCTTGTCTTTCGTGCCGTGAGTGATGAATACCGAGACGGGATGTGTCGGCGCTTTGCAGCGGCTGGTGGCCGCGAAGGTCGCGCTCTGCGCGCCGATGGCGGCCAGGCGCGGAGCGATTTCCGTCCCCAGCCTCAGGGCCATCCCGCCGCCATTCGAGGAGCCGTACACATAGATCCGTTCGGGGTCCGCATGCAGGTCCTTGACCGCCGTGTCGATCAGGGCTGAAATGAAAGCGACATCGTCGGACTGCGCATTGGTGTCGGCATCCGCGCGGCAGTCGTTCCAGGCCCGTTTGCCATCGCTGCCTTCCATGCCATCCGGCGCGATCAGCATGAGGCCCTCGCGGTCCGCGACGCGCGCCCAGCCATCCATCTTGTACCCTGCAAATGACGTCATCCCAATGATGTGCGCAGCGCGGCTGCCATGGCCGTGCAACAGGATGACGGTGGGGCGCTTTTCGTCGGGCAGATGCGTGGGCAGATCGACGAGGTAGTGGCGTACGCCTTCGGGCCGGGCCATCGTGCGGGCGCTGAAGGCGGGGGAAGCGGCGGCGTGTCGGGCGGATACGACGCCGGCGAACAACAGCAGAAGCGTGGCGTTGCGCATGCTAAGGGGGAAGCGGCAGAATGGCCGATCATGCCAGATTGCCGGACCCTTAACAAGTCAGCGTGCCCGCATCGCCTCGCCGACCATGACGAGGACGGGGCCGTGCGCCGCCTCCAGTCCGCGTGCCAGCAGGGCCAGGCTCATGCGTTCGATGCGCTCGTCGGCGCGGCTGACGTTTTCGATGACGATGACCGGCGTCTCCGGCGCCCAGCCCTGGGCCAGCAGGCGCTGGCCGGTGGCGATGGCTTCGCGCCCGCCCATGTACTG
>DASRUW010000112.1:0-6031 GCA_035655255.1 Telluria sp.
TGGACGAGATCCTGCGCTTGGAGCACTGGGACCGCGCAACCCTGACCATGCCCTCCGGGCTCCGCGCCCGGCGCGACCGCTTGCTTCCCTAAAGAAGGGGATGGCAATAATTTAAGTTCAAGGCAATTTTTGACTTGGATCATGTTTTAATGTGGCATCGCGCGTGTATCTTTTGTGTAACTACAACGCAACATTAGAACGACGGAGGGGAACCATGAAATTTGGCCTGAAATCCGCCGCTGCGATCTTCGCGGCCCTGATCGGTCTGATCGCCGCCTCGCTCGAGGCACCCGCTTTGGCCGCTGACGCGCCCACCAATCCCGTGAAGCGTTACCCCGGCGACTTCGGCCCGCCGCAGGGCATGCCGATCAAGGCCCAGTTGACCAGTCCCCCGTTCGTGCCGCCCCCGCTCACGCGCAAGTATCCGGCCAAGGTGATCGTCGAGCTGGAAGTGGTCGAGAAGGAGATGCAGATCTCCGAAGGCGTGAAGTACACCTTCTGGACCTTCGGCGGCACGGTGCCGGGCAGCTTCATCCGCATCCGCCAGGGCGATACCGTCGAATTCCACCTGAAGAATCACCCCAGCAGCAAGATGCCGCACAACATCGACCTGCACGGCGTGACCGGCCCCGGCGGCGGCGCCGCGTCCAGCTTCACGGCCCCTGGCCACGAATCGCAGTTCACCTTCAAGGCCCTGAACGAAGGCCTGTACGTGTACCACTGCGCCACTGCGCCGGTGGGCATGCACATCGCGAACGGCATGTATGGCCTGATCCTGGTCGAACCGCCCAATGGCCTGTCCAAGGTCGACCACGAGTACTACGTGATGCAGGGCGACTTCTACACCGCCGGCAAATACCGCGAAAAAGGCCTGCAAGCCTTCGACATGGAAAAGGCCATCGACGAGCGTCCCACCTACGTGGTGTTCAACGGCGCGGAAGGTTCGCTCACCGGCGACAAGGCGCTCAAGGCCAACACGCGCGAAAAAGTGCGCCTGTTCGTCGGCAACGGCGGCCCGAACCTCGTCTCGAGCTTCCACGTGATCGGCGCCATCTTCGACAAGGTGCGGTTCGAAGGCGGCACGCGCATCCAGGAGAACGTGCAGACCACCCTGATTCCCGCCGGCGGCGCCGCGGTGGTGGAATACACGACCAAGGTTCCGGGCAGCTATCCGCTGGTCGACCACTCGATTTTCCGTGCCTTCAACAAGGGCGCGCTGGCGATCATGAAAGTGGATGGGCCGGAAGACAAGGCCATCTATTCCGGCAAGGAGCTCGACGCCGTCTACCTCGGCGACCGCGCCCAGCCGAACATGGCAGCCGTCACCGCCGCCGCCCAAGCCGCCGCCAGCGGCCAGCTGAAACTGGAGGACCAGGTCAAGGCGGGCCAGGCCCTGTTCCTCGGCACCTGCTCGGTGTGCCACCAGGGCAAAGGTGAAGGCATTCCGGGCGTGTTCCCGCCGCTGGCCGGCTCGGACTACCTGAATGCGGACCACAAGCGCGCGCTGGGCATCGTGCTGCGCGGCCTGTCGGGCAAGGTGACCGTCAATGGCAAGGAATACGACTCGGTCATGCCGCCGATGAACCAGCTGAACGACGACGAGGTCGCGAACATCCTGACCTATACCTTGAACAGCTGGGGCAACAAGGGCGGCCGCGTGACGGCGGACGAAGTGAAGGCCGAACGCGCGAAAGCCGCACCGGCCGTCAATCCGGGCCATTGATGGTCCGTTCCTTGGCACCGGGGCTGCACGTGGGCGCGTTGTTGATGTCGGCGTTGCTGCTTGCGGCGCCCGGCGCGGCCCGCGCGGCCGATTACGCGGCGGTCCCGGGCGGCACGCTGGCCAGCGTGCTCTCGACGCCGGCGGACAAGGGGCCGGCGCGCATCGCGCCGTTCCAGCTGCGCGTCACGCCGGTCACCAACGCGGAATTCGAAGCCTTCGTGGGCGCCCACCCCGAGTGGCAGCGGGGCAGGGCGCCCAGCGCCTTCGTCGACGGGCAGTACCTGCATGCCTGGGCATCGGCCGCCAGGCCTGGCCCCGGTCTCGCCCCCGATGCGCCGGTCACCGCGGTCAGCTGGTTCGCCGCCCAGGCCTTCTGCGAAAGCGAAGGCGGCCGCCTGCCGACGTGGGCCGAGTGGGAGTACGTCGCCGCGGCCGACGCCACGCACGCGGACGCGCGCAAGCTGCCCGAATGGCGCGCGCAGATCCTGTCGTGGTACTCCCAATCCTCGGCCGGCGCGCTGCCGGCGGTGGGCGGTCCGGCCAACTTCTACGGCGTGCGCAACATCCACGGTTTGGTGTGGGAGTGGGTGGACGACTTCAACGCACTGCTGGTGTCCGCCGACAGCCGCAACCAGGGCGATCCGGACAAGCTCCAGTTCTGCGGCGCCGGCGCCATCAGCCTGCAGGAAAAGGAGAATTACGCGATCCTCATGCGCATCGCCTTGCTGTCCTCGCTATCCGCAACCGGCACCACCGACAACCTCGGGTTCCGCTGCGCCCGATCCTCTCCGGGAGAAAGCAAATGACACTCACCTCCATGCTGCGCGTGGCAGCCATTGCCATCGTCGCGGCCACGTCGGCCGCCCAGGCGGCGCCCCAGGCCGCCCTGCCTTCCGCATCCGTGTACCAGCTCGCCGCCAACCTGCAGGACCAGGACGGCAAGTCCTTCACCTTCGCTTCGCTGCGCGGCAAGCCGCTCGTCATCAGCATGTTCTACACCTCGTGCGAGTACGTCTGCCCGATGCTGGTCGACACCATCGAGCGCGACGAGCAGGCCTTGAGCGCCGACGAGCGCGCGCAGCTCAAGACCTTGCTGGTCACCTTCGACCCGGAGCGCGACGATGCGGCCACGCTCAAGACCACGGCCCAGAAGCGCAATCTCGACCCGGCCCGCTGGACGCTCGCCCGCACCGACGCGGCCACAGTGCGCAAGCTGGCCGCCGTGCTGGGCATCCAGTACCGCAAGCTGCAGAACGGTGACTTCAACCACAGCACCATCGTCGTCCTGCTCGACACCGAGGGGCGCGTCGTAGCCAGCACCAGCAAGATGGGCGCGGTGGACCCGGACTTCGTCGCCGCGCTGAAGAAGACCGTGCACGCCAAGAAGTAACCTGGCGTGCAGCGGCGCTCGGATGGGTTATGCTGTACCCATGGATTCACTGACACCGCAACAACGCTTCATCCAGACGGCACTTCATCTTCAAAAGACCGCTTTGCCGCTGGCCCAGGGCTACATGCAGCGCCAGGCCGCCCTCGGCCTGGAACAGGTCCTGAGCGAGGAGCGTCTCTCTTCCGCCGACGGCATCGCCGCCTCGCTGGCCGCGATCGACGGCCTCGAACAGCTGGTGGCGGAAAACCGCGCATCCTGGCAGCAGTGGATGATCGAGGCGACGCGTCATCTCGCGGCCGCGTTGGAGGATTTTCCGGAGGCCGAGCGCGCCGAAACGTCCCAGAGCATGCTGGCGTCGATTCAGGTGCAGATGGAGTTCCAGCACCGCAGCATGTCCGCCCGCGCGGAATGGATCGAGGCCGCGCGCACCATCTGCCGCCTGGCGCAGCTGGGACGCGACCTGGCGCCGGACGCCGCCGGTCCGGTCTTCGCCAGCGAGGACGACCTGGAGGAAGTGCAGCGCCAGCTGGCGCGCATCGCTGCCGCCGCGGCCGCGGAGCAGCAGTTGCTGGAAGAGCGCGCCGCGCGCATGCGCGACAGCATGGCCAAGCTGCAGCCGCGCTGACGGATTCCCCCACACGTATTGAACCGCGAACTCGACAAGTCGCCGCTCGTCATGCGGCGCCGAGCTGGCGCAGCAGGCTCAATTCGTCCGTGAGCCGCCAGTGTTCGGCGATGCGGCCGCCCTCGAAGCGTTCGATCTGCATTTGGCGGACATTGAAGGCGCGGCCGCTCGCCGGCATGCCGAACAGTTCGCCGCTATGGGTGCCCGTCACCTGCAGGTAGACGGCGACGCGTTCGCCGTCGTCGACGAGATCGAGGATGTCGTAATGCAGGTCGGGCACGCCCGCGCGCATCGCCGCCACGATCGGCTTGAGCCCTGCCGGGCCCCGCTCCGGATCGGGCGTGCTGGGATGGTGGTTGAGATAGTCCGGCGTGAGGAGTTCGTCGAGGACGTCGAGATGACCGGCGTTCCAAACCTCGTTGAAATAGCGGAGAATGGCGGCGCGCCGAATGCTGTTGTTCATGTGGTCTCCCAGGTGAAAGGAGCGCCATTGTCGGCGCGCTTCCCCACGCTGTAATTAACCCGGGTTTATCGCATGAGCCTCGCCGCCGCCCTGCATCGCTTTCAGACCGCGCATGGACTGGCCCTGCCCGGGCTTTCCGTGTTGGAGGAGGCGCTGCGCATCCACCGCTTGCGCGATGGCGAGGCGGCTTTCCGCGAAGGGGAGGCCGATGTGAGCCTGTACTGCGTGAGCGCGGGCGTGTTCAAGCAGGCCTACGTCACCGAGGCCGGCGCGGAGCGCATCAAGAGTTTCGCCGCGGAGGGCGATCTGTTCGCCTGCCCCTTTGCGCTGGCGGGCGGCACGGCGAGCTTCGCCAGCGTCGCGGTCGGGCCGGCGGTGGCGGAGTCGATCGACTTCCGCCGGCTCCAGGCGCTGGCGGCGGAACATCCAGCCTGGCAGCTCGCCTTGCGCCTGGGCTTCCAGAAGCTGGCCGAACTCAAGGTCGAACGCGAGCGTGAGCTCTTGTGCCTGACGCCGGAGGAGCTGTACCGCTCGTACCTCCGGCGCTACCCGGAGCTGGTGCGGCGCGTGCCCCAGCGCGACCTGGCGGCCTTCATCGGCGTGACGCCGGTGGGCCTGAACCGCATCGTGCGGCGGGTTTCCTCCGACGCGTAAAGCGGCAGTTCCAGTTGGCGCCGGAAACCGCAGGCCACGCGAGCGCCGTTTCACTTGGGCCGCGGGCTGCGCAGCTGCGTGCGCATGAGGCGGCCGGCGCGCAGTTCGCGGATCCCGCCGGTGACGGCGCGGGCGACGTTGCGCGTCTCCTCTTGAATCCCCGTATCGCGGTCCAACGCTTCGTGGCTCTCGGCGTAGCTCTCGTAGTAGCCGACGTAGCGATCGAGGCAGGCGAAGGCGCCGCCGTCGATCAGGCCCATCCAGCTCAGCCAGTCGCACAGGGCGCGGCGCGTGTCCTCGGCGCCGCACACGTCGCCGTGCACCACTACACCGAAAATGCGGTCGGCCAGATGCTTGGGGTAGGGCCAGCCCGCCAGTTCGAGGGCCTTGGCCTTCTCCGGATCCTTGCCATGGGTGCGCGTGGGATCGGGGTTGCCGCCGTCGGCGCAGACCAGGCGGTCGATCATCAGCTTCAGGGTCGACGGCGTCTGGTACCAGTACACCGGTGTGCAGATGATGACGCCGTGTGCCAGCACCCACTTCTCGTAGATCTCCGCCATCCAGTCGTTGGTCTGGCGGAGGGCATGGTTGGGGTAGCAGCTGCACGGCCAGTGGCATAGCGGCTGTGCGGTGGACACGCAGCCCTTGCACGGATGGATGTGGCGGTCGTAGTCCGAGGTGAGGAGGGACAGGTCCAGGAAGTCGGCTTCCACGCCCTCGGCTTCGAGTTCCTGCTTGGCGATCATGGCCAGGCGCCAGGTCTTGGATACCTCGCCGGGGCAGGTGCCGTCGTTGCGCGCGGCCCCGCAAATGAGCAGCACGCGCGAGCGGGTGGCGGGGTCGTCATGGACCTTCTGCGCCGCCAGCAGCCGGTCGCGCGTCTCCTTCCACTCGACGGAGAGGTCGTAGTCCGGATCGGCGAACTCCGGCCCGGCTTTCATGGTCAGCGGCGCCTTGTTCCCCTGGCTGTAAGCGTTCCAGGCGACGTCTTCGATAGCGTCCAGCTCGCCCGCCAGCCGACCGAACGCCGGATCGCGGAAATTGCGCATGAAGATGTCGTGAAATTGCGCGCGCCCCACCATGCCGGGTGCCTGGCCTTTGCGTATGACGGGCATCGTCCCCTCCCTCTGGTTGCGCGCCAAGTATGCAGCGGCCGTGCACGGCGAACTGTTCGCT
>DASRUW010000113.1:0-2104 GCA_035655255.1 Telluria sp.
CCGCTGCGCGCGGTGCCGGCCACGCACATGCGCGGGCGCTCGGCGTCGATCAATCGTTCCAGGCCCCATAGCATGGTCTGGTGGTCATCCACCAGCAGCACCCGGATCGGTCTGGTCTCGCTCATAACGGAATCTCCACACAAACTGCCGTGCCCTGTGCGGCCCGGCGGACATAAGTACGGCCGCCCAGCACGGCGGCGCGCTCGCTGATCGACCGCGGCATGAAGGGTGCCGGTTCGGCCTCCGCATGCGCGTTGTCGATGCGGATCTGCAGGACATGCTCGCGGCGGCGCAGGCGCACCACGCCCTGGCGCACCGCCGTGTGCTTGGCGATGTTGTTCAGGCCTTCGCGCACGATCTGCACGACTTCGGCCGTGAGCCGCCCGCCCAGCGCCACCCGCGGCGGCACGTCCAGCAGCACCTGGATGCCCCACTGCTGCTGCACCTGGGCCGACAGGCGGGCCAGCGCCGCCAGGCAGAACGTTTCACCGTCCGGGTGGCGCGCGACGCTGCCGGCGTAGGCGCGCAGATCGGCGATCGTTTGCTGGGCCATCCCGGCGAGGGCGTCCAGGTCGGGCGCCAAGGGATTGTCAGGACCGGCCTTGCGGCGCAGCGCGGCCAGCCCGAGCGACAGGCCGATGTAGGGCTGGACCGCCGTGTCGTGCAGGTTCAGGGCGAAGCGCTTGCGCTCGGCGGACGCGGCGCTCATGGCCATCCGGTCGAGCAGGGCCAGGTTCTCGGCCACCGGCACCGCCTGATCGGTGACATGGGTCAGGAACAGCGCGTCGGCGCGCGTGAACGCGGCCCCGCAGCGCGCGACGAAGACCCGGCCCGATGCATGGGCCAGGCTCACCGGCACGCTGATGAAGTTGTCCGCGCCCAGCAGTTCGGCCGCGCGGGCGCAAGCCTGGTCATCCGCGCGCACCCAGTCGGCATGCGCGTCGGGGCAGCGCACCAGCGGCACGGCGAGCGCACGGCGGCGGTAGGCCACCGTCTCCCCGGCCGGAAAGCCGCCCAGGATGCCGGCCAGCGCGCCGTCGATATCCTGCGCGGGCGCTGCCAGCGGGCCGCCGGCTTCGACCGTGCGCAGGGTAGCGCGGCCTCCGCCGTGGGCGGCCAGCAGCAGCACGCAGCGCGCGGCCGCGAAGTGGGCGCGCGTGCGTTCCAGCATGGCGGTGACCGTGTGGTCGAGGCCCAGGCGCGGATTGGCGCAGTGCGCGATCGCATGCAGCAGCGCGGCGCGGCGCCGCGCCTGCAGCCGCTGCTCGCCAAGCTGGGACAGCAGGTAGCCGATGGACAGGACCAGCATCAGGTCGAGCAGCAGGCGCGCGGCCAGGCCGGGAGCGCGGTCGCCGGCCGCTGCCGCCAGCAGGCCGAGGGCGGCGCCCAGGGTCAGGCGGGCTCCTTCGTCGAAACCGCGCCGCAGCGCACCGGACAGGATGATGAAGAAGAAGAACACGCCATACAGGCTGGTGGCATTCCCGGCCGCCACCAGGATGAGCACGAGGCAGCACAGGTCGACCCACGGCCAGCCCCGCGCCCGCACCAGCGGCGCGCCCGACTCGGCGCAGGCGCACAGGAAGAAGCTGCCCAGGAAGTACACGCTGAGCAGGGGCAGCGCGGCGGAGCGGAACCCGACGAGCGCGGGATCGATCACCGCGGAGCATAGCGCGGCGGCGGCCAGCACCAGCCGCAGGCGGTTGACGATGCGGCTGTCGGCCTCCGCCGACTCTTCAATTGCTGGAATGTTCTCGGAGGGGATGGAATGCGCCGGCATGCTTTTTTCACAGAAACGTTTCTATTCATCGTAACGTTCGTGAAGCGGCCGAGCCTGCTCATCGCCAGTTGCAAACTTGACGGAATCGAGGCCTGCCGGAAATCGGAGCGGCAAGAAAAAACCCGGCGCCAAGCCGGGTTTTCCTGGGAATCGCCACTTCAGCGCGCCGCCACGCGCCGGAAATCGCTCTTGAACCAGTCGTCTATCATCTGCTTTTCGTAGCGCAGGGGATCGCCCGACGAATAGATGTTCAAGCGCATGAGATAGTCCATATTGGACA
This sequence comes from Telluria sp., assembly GCA_035655255.1. Classification (GTDB taxonomy): domain Bacteria; phylum Pseudomonadota; class Gammaproteobacteria; order Burkholderiales; family Burkholderiaceae_D; genus Telluria. The sequence goes on from DASRUW010000113.1 coordinate 2,058, forward strand.
GTCGGTCCTCCCCGCTGGCAACCACTTGTCCGTCGCGCAGCAGGCTG